>NZ_JBHSHC010000153.1:0-60479 GCF_042652925.1 Effusibacillus consociatus | reverse complement strand
TCTTGTGTACGGCTTATTTGGTATGCGCTTTTTCTTGGATACGTGCATTTGCTAAGGATTTCAGACTTCTACCTCCTAGTACCAGCCTGACTTAAGTCTAGTAGCGGGAGATAGTTTATGAAACGGAAAACGCTTTAAGATATTGTTAAAGAACTGTTAATACACCGAGAGGTCCCTCTTGGAAGAGGGACCTCTCGGTTTTGTGGGGGGTAGGGGGATTCCAAAAGGGTCAATGAGGAAACCTTTTGTGGGATTGAGCAATTCACCCGGAACAATCAGCAGCCTGGCAATCATAACCGTTTCCGGAATTAGACCCATGGCTTTGCGTCCCTGTCTTTCGATCAGGTTTGCCCTTGATGATTGACTCATTCCTTGTTTTTATTTTACATGGATCGACAAAATAGTACATAGGTCTAGGGGACTAATTTTCGAGCAATTGCAACTTTATCCGACAATTCTCGCCAAACTGGGGATAATTTTCCTGGGATTCTTCCATCTCCGGAGATCAAATAGGACATAAGGACTATCGGATCCGTTATGCGACCACAAGTGTCGAATCAACTCGACATCAAATTCGGCTTCGGTTTCGACAAACTCGATTCTTGGGTCCCTCTCCTGCATGCGGCCCACAATTTTACGGGTTGCATCTTGCGAACCGGTGTCCACTACCACGATCCGAAGCTCTTTTCTGGACAAAAATGCCTTATACGCAATCCCCCGCAGGATTCCTTCAATGTACGCTTCAGCGTTGCATACGATCAGGACCAGCGTTATGCCACCTTCAAGAGAAGAACGAACGTAAAAATAGCGGAATAAATTAAACAGCGCGACGATCAAACCGTACGTAGCCAAGGCCCAAATCAAAAGGGCGAGCATAACTGACACCTCCCTTGTGGTGTCAATATATGCGCGCCCTTTTAAAGGCGTTCGTTACAACCTTACCCACCCTCGTCTCGCAGCGGTGATCACCGCTTGTGTTCGGTCATCCACTCCGAGTTTGCCAAGTATCGAGGAAACATGATTTTTAACGGTTTTCTCCGAGATGAACAGGGTCTCTCCGATGGTTCGGTTACTTTTCCCTTCTGCCATCAAACGGAGAATTTCCATTTCCCGTTGGGTAAGTAAATCCTGCCATGAGTCTTGCTCAACAGCAGCGGCTGTTTCATCATGGAAAATCGGTCTGTCCACCATCTTGTGACTCAATCGCTTGAACTCATCCAGCAATTTGGTGGTGACCTGCGGATGAATGAATGCCGTTCCCCCGGCAACCTGCCGGACCGCTTGCACCAACACTTCCGATTCCACGTCTTTGAGTAAATACCCGTTGGCTCCCGCACGAATCGATTCGAAAATATAAGCTTCATCATCATGAATGGAAAGAATAAGAACCTTTACCCCCGGGTGTGTTTCTTTTACCAACTTCGTAGCTTCGACACCGCTTTTTTCCGGCATGTTAATATCCATGAGGATTACGTCCGGAGACAGCGCCCCAGCCATCTTGATGGCTTGCTCACCATCGGTTGCTTCTCCAATGATTTTAAAATCATCTTCCAACTCGAATATTCGCCTCAATCCCTGGCGAAACAATGTGTGATCGTCTGCTAAGACGACCTTGATCGGACTGTGAGGGCTGAACATGACTAGCCTCCTTGATTTGATATCGGCAGAGTAATGATCACCTTGGTTCCCTCTCCGACCCTCGACCGGAACTCAACCTGACCCCCAAGCAGCTGAATTCTCTCTTGGATCCCCAATAACCCGTAATGCCCCTGCTCTTTCTTGCCTCGTGTTTTTTTCATGTCAAAACCTTTTCCGTCATCTTGAATATGTACGGTTACTTCAGGATGGCTCATTTCAAGCTTAACGGTGGCAAGCGAGGCTTCTGCATGCTTCCATATATTAGTAAGCGCTTCTTGCACGGATCGGAAAATTGCCACTTCCAGAGGACCTTGCAATCTCCGTTCCTCTCCAATCAACACAAAATCGGTTTGAATTCCGTGTTTCTCCTGGAACTTGGCAAGATAACGGCGTAATGTGGGGGCAAGCCCCAAATCATCCAACTCCATCGGGCGCAGATCGAAAATAATCTGTCGAACTTCCGCCAGACTATCGCGAACCATCTGCTTCAACTCCCGAAGTTCCAAACGAACCCTTTCAATGTCCCGATCCAACACTTTCTCCACGATCTCGGATCGCAACACAACGTTAGCCATCATCTGTGCCGGACCATCATGGATTTCACGAGCCAATCGACGGCGTTCTTCTTCCTGCGCCTGGATTACGCGAATGCCCAGATACTGTTTCTCTTCAACAGTTTGGAGAAGCATTCCGATTTCCTGCTGCTCGCCGGACAGATAGTTAAAGGCAACGCTTAGCTGGGTTACAAGCTCTTCGGCTTTGGATACCAAATCCGCCAAATTTTTCAGACGCAGCGACAAATCATCCCGCCGAAGTCGCAGCTGTTTCTCCCGCTCTCGAACGACCAGGAGCTCTGTTTGCAGCTTGTGTGCCTCATCATAGACTTCTCTGATTTGAGCCTCCGTGTATTTCCCGAAACTCTTGCTGACCAGCACCAATCGCTGCTTAGCTTTCCGCAGGGCGGATTCCAGCCGGTCAACTTCCTTTACGGTTTCGTAAACTTGAAGCTGTACAGCGGCCACATCACGTTCCAGAGCCTGGTATTCTTTGCGCGATGCTTCGGCGATTTGAAAAATATGAAGCTTCCCCTGCTCGATCGCCCGCAAAGTGGACGAAATTGCATGATCGAGGATCCGGGTGTCAAGTTGGGTGGACACGTACCGAAACCTCCTCTAATCCTTTTGACCTATGTATTCCATACACAAGTCCTATTTTCCTGCTTCCAAGACCTATTTTTTGCACTGATTCGACAAATTCAGCCAAAAGCTTACAGCCGCAAGCGATAATTCCACAAAAAAATGCCGAAAAAAATTGGGAGGACACGGCAAGTACCGTGTCCTCAGTGCAATGGGGTAAGGGTGATATGCTAAAGTATACGGTGGGTAATTTTGGTTTGTGGGGGTGGATTTTATTTCGTATTATACCCCCGCTTGCTGACGCAGGATCGCCGCTTTGTCGATTTTTTCCCAAGGAAGATCAATGTCGGTGCGTCCAAAATGACCATATGCAGCTGTTTGACGATAAATCGGCCGCCGCAGGTCAAGTTCTTTGATGATGCCTGCCGGGCGAAGATCAAAGTTCTCTGTTACAAGACGAACAATCAAATCTTCATCGACTTTGCCGGTACCGAAAGTATCGACCATGATGGAAACTGGGCGAGCAACGCCGATTGCATATGCCAATTGAACTTCGCACTTATCGGCCAGTCCGGCCGCAACAATATTTTTCGCCACGTAACGTGCAGCATACGCGGCGGAGCGGTCCACTTTTGTCGGATCCTTACCGGAGAATGCACCGCCACCGTGACGAGCATATCCACCGTAGGTATCCACAATGATTTTGCGGCCGGTCAGACCTGCATCCCCTTGCGGGCCACCGATTACGAAGCGGCCGGTAGGATTAATGAAATATTTCGTGTCCTCTGCCAGCAGGTGGGCAGGAACCACTGGTTTGATCACATGCTCGTGCAGATCTTTTTCAATCTGGGCATGTGTTACTTCTTCCGCATGCTGAGTGGAAATTACGATCGTATCAATGCGAACCGGCTTGTTTCCTTCATACTCGACGGTGACCTGAGTTTTTCCGTCCGGACGCAGGTAATCGAGAGTTCCGTTTTTCCGGACTTCCGTCAAGCGGCGTGAAATCTTATGTGCCAACGAGATCGGCATAGGCATCAATTCTTCCGTCTCATTGACCGCGAACCCGAACATTAAGCCTTGGTCCCCGGCACCAATTGCTTCGATCTCCGCATCGGTCATCGAGCCTTCACGCGCTTCCAAAGCTTTATTGACACCCATTGCAATGTCTGCCGATTGCTCATCAATGGATGTGATCACCGCACATGTATCGGCGTCAAATCCGAATTTGGCACGTGTATATCCAATTTCGCGAATCGTTTCCCGAACTACCTTCGGAATATCAACATATGTATTGGTAGTGATTTCTCCGGCTACCAGCACAAGACCTGTAGTTACCGAGGTTTCGCAAGCAACACGAGCATTGGGATCCTTTGCCAAGATGGCATCAAGTACGGAATCGGAGATTTGGTCGCATATTTTATCCGGATGTCCTTCTGTAACAGACTCCGATGTAAACAAGTAACGACGTGTCGTCACGGGTATCCCCCCTAAGATAAAGAAAATAAATGATCTCTAAGAATATAAATCAATTAGCAATACTATCCTAAATCGACGGGACTGTCAATGCATAGCGTTCATCAACCGGCAAAAAGATATTCGTTACATAGAAAGTGAAAAATACGGGAACAAAAATACAAGGAACACTCGCGGTAACGAGTGCTCCCGTTCAATAAAAAATTATTCGGTTTTACTGGGTACCCATTTGGCCGGCCAGTTGACGCTCAGCGAATGCGACCATCCGTTGGACCATTTTTCCCCCTACGGCTCCCGCATCCCGAGTGGCAATATGCCCCCAGTAGTCTTCACTTCCTTGGTAGACCGGCAATCCAAGCTCTGCCGCAATTTCATACTTCATGTCATCCAGTGCTTTATGTGCTGCAGGAACAAGTTGATCGCCTTTTCTTCCTGATCCTAATGCCACGCGGATCGCCTCCTTGACCAGAATTCCGGATCCATCAGTCTCCGGTACTTCTAGTCTGCACCCTGACCAGAAAGCTACACTGCTAAAATCATGGGTCAAAGGGCAATTATTGTATCGTGTACGCTCCCCGTACCACCAGGTAGCTGTCGCCGCCGCTGGTAATCTTGAGACCTCGTCCGTCATTTCTCGCAAACAGCAACAGGTGGTTCGTCGCCACCGCATTCCCGGTATTCAAGTCAACTCCGGCTGTTACATCAGACAACCCTCCACCCGGCCCCGAAATTGCAGTTGCCGTTCCGTTCCGGAGAATCACTTCCAGTCCGGCTTCCGTGGATGCTTTCAAAATTTGTCCCTGCTGCATCTTCACCACAGCAAAACTTCCGGCGGCGGTACCCGGCGTTCCCCCTGCAAGTTTGCTGTCCACGTAGCTCTTTGTTACAACCGGATCATCCGCAGACCCGGGCACGGCATCGTTGGTGGCTTTCCCAACCTGTCCAAGCATGAATCCAACACCAAGAGTTAACACCATCGTACCGAGAAAAGCCGTGCGTTTACGAAAAGACATTGAATGTACGTCCTCCTTAAAAAGGTGGTTTCCGATGGTATTCGACACTCTTTAGTCAAATCCTTCCGCTTCTTGTCAAAAAACGCTGTCGCAGAACAGCAACGGCAAACCGCGGAAGCGCCAATTGCCTGCGCCAACGGCTTGGTTGTTTGAGCAAACGATACAACCATTCCAACTGCATTTTTCTCCAGAAACTCGGTGCCCGCTTGACGGTGCCCGCATAGATGTCAATACATCCTCCCACTCCGATGGAGACAGGCACGTTTAATTCATGCAGATGATCCGCTATAAACCTCTCCTGTTTTCCCAACCCGAGTCCGACCAGCAGCAAGCGGGGCGACTGCCGGCGTATGTCCTCAATTATTCCAGGAATATCCTGCTCCTTGAAAAATCCGTCTCTGCCGGCAAGCTTCATGTTCGGATATATACGGGACAAATTCTCTAATGCCAGCCGATTGGACTCCGGGTTTGCTCCCAGCAGATAAACCGGCCACCCTTCCAGATGTGCATTTTCGAACAAAGGGGGCAGCATGTCCGCTCCCGTGACCCTTTCCACGATTCGGCTGCCGAAGAGTCGGGCGGCATAGACGACCCCAATTCCATCGGGAGTGATCAAATCCGCACGCTGCAAAAGGCTCATCATTTCCCTGTTTTGATTTGCAAACATCACGATTTCCGGATTCGCAGTGACCACTTGGCGAGGCAGCCCGTCCTCCATCCAGGACAAGATCAGCTTTATCGTATCCGCAAAAGAAAGGGTGCTGAAGGGCACCCCCAAAATGTCAACTGTATTTGCAGTTCGCACCTGAGTGCCTGACTTCATGACTGATTCCCCCGCATAGCGCGACCCGGCACCTATGGTGCCTCGTCGCGACTTGTACTCCCTGAGTGTAACCAATTCGCGAGCAGCTTTTGAAGCCGTTCCTGCTCGTCCCTCTCCACAAAAAAATACCACAATCCGTCTTCGGGGGCTACCTGATTTACTCCCTGAATCGATTCTGTCTGCAAGACGCTTGGATTGAAACGATAGTACGATTTCGCAAGCAGCCACAATTCTCCCGGGGGTATCGAAGTTTTCAGATGATCTCCCAAGATCTCCAGAATCTGAAAGGTCTTCGGAAACGTATCGATCGTCATTCCCTTGTCGATCAGAACGCGCAATACCTGCTGCTGCCTGCGCATCCGTCCCGTATCGGCTTCCGGATCATAACGAAAGCGCGCATAATCCAGAGCCTGTTTTCCATTAAGCACTTGTTCCCCTTTTCTGAGATGAATGTGTGTTCCGTCAGAAGGATCATCATAGTCCATGTTTTTTTCGACATGAATGGGAAGACCGCCCAACAGATCGACAAGCTTGCGGAAGCCGGCAAAATCCACCACCACTGTATGATCAACAGGGTTTTTCAACCATTCCTCCACCGTGCGCTTCATCAGTTCCGGTCCGCCGTAGGTCATTGCATGATTGATTTTCGTATACCCGCGCCCTGGTATTTTCACGCAGGTATCCCGGGGTATTTGAATCACATTGACGCCCGCATGTTCCGGATCGCATACCGCAAGCATGATGGTGTCGGCGCGTGCTGGTTCCCCCGCGCGCGAATCAAGTCCCAACAACAGAACTGACATAGGGCGGATTTTCTTTCGAGACAGGATCGATTGCGACAAATCCTGTTCCGCTTCAAAAAGGGATTCCGGCAGGTGATTGGGCCCGGCAAAATTCTGTTTGTCCATCTGGTGAGTAGAAGCCTGATATCGAAAGCCCACTGCTAGTATGACAAGCATGGCAATAGGTAATACGATTCTGCGAAATCGCATATTCATTCCCCTTTGGCTCCGAATACTTGTACAACTAGTTTTCTCGAATCTTGCTGTTTGCTTCCCATGAATCTTTTGCCTGCAAGCGTTTGAGAGTCTAGAGTCCCTTTCCAGAATCGAGGGGAATTGATATACTTATTCTGTGTTTTTCGTGCTGGATCGACAAAACGGAGGGGGACAAGCATGCCACGAATTCTCATTTCCGGTTACTACGGATTTGACAACCTGGGTGATGATACGGTTTTGTTTGGCATCTTGTCAGCCATTCGGAAATTGGATCCCGACGCTGAATTGGCAGTCCTGTCCAATCAACCGAACAGAACACGGGAACTGTTTGACATAGAGGCATTCAACCGCTGGAGTCCGGCTGTGATCACTCGCGAATTGATGCGTTCCGATCTCCTGGTTATGGGAGGCGGGTCCTTGTTGCAGGATGTGAGCAGCCCTCGCAGCGTTCTTTATTATCTTGGAATTGTGGCGATTGCCAAAATGCTCGGCAAACCCGTTGTGTTTTACGCGCAAGGGGTAGGTCCGATCAACAGCCCGATCTCCAAAAGGTTAATCCGAAATATAGTCAACAAAGTGGATCTCATCACAGTAAGGGATGACAAATCGTACGACGATTTAAAAAGATTTGGTGTGCTCAAGCCGCCCATCTATGTAACAGCCGACCCGGCGCTGGCGATTGATACCACCCTTTTTTCAAAAGATGACGGTGCCAGAATCCTGAAGGAATTCGGTATTACTCCTTCGTCTCAAGACAGCACAAAACGGCTTGCAGGGATTGCCATCCGCAACTGGAACACGACACATCCTTATCAAAAGGTATTGGCAAAAGCTTGTGATGAACTGTCCCGGCGCGGCTGGCAGGTCGTGTTTATTCCGATGCAGTATCCTCATGATGTCCGGGTGTCAGAGCAAGTTGTTGAACTGATGCAGGAACCGGCCGTGGTTCTGGACCGCCAATTTTCATTCCGCGATATCTCCAGCATTATCGCCAACATGGATATGATCGTGGGTATGCGTCTTCACTCCCTGATTCTTGCATCTCTGTACGAAGTTCCATTTGTCCCGCTGTCTTATGATCCAAAAATTGACCGCTTTGTGCATCGGATGGGTCTTCCGCAAGGGGAAAGGGTAACCAGTGTCACATTTGAACGTTTGCATGACCAGATCAAAGCTGTCGAGCAAAATCGGGAAAAAATCAAACTCAAAATGCGGGAACCGCTAAGACTCCTCCGGCAGGAGGCGGAAAAAAGCGGGGAGCTCGCAGTGAAATTTTTAAAGCGGTAAGACCTGTTCTGTTTCTCCTGGGGAGGGGAATCCTATTTTGCGGAAAAATCCTATATTGAAGAAATTATTTTTAGCGGGTGTTTTGCTGTTTTCTGTCGGATGCACACCGGGCGTAAACAAATCGGTTCAACAGGATCTTCGACCAACAACTGTTGTGCAGACAAGCTCCGTTAGCCAACCGGCCACCGTGGCTCCTGCCGCGGTGCCAGAAGAATCCAAAACTCCGGAACCGGCGGTGAAACCAGCCGACACGGCTGTGAAAACAGTGGAGAAAGCTGTGGCCAAAAGCATCCCAATCTTGATGTATCATTCCATATCGGACAATCCGAAAAATTTGCTCTGCCTTTCACCGAAACGGTTCGCGGAGCATATGCAGCACCTGAAAGATGCGGGGTATAACACGATTACATTCAGGGATCTGGAAGATTGGGAAGCAGGAAAACCAATACCGGTCAAACCGGTCCTAATTACGCTAGATGACGGTTATCGGGACAATTATACTGACGCTTATCCGGTATTGAAACAATTGAACCTGAAAGCCACCATTTTCATGACAACCGGATTTTTCAATCAGCGGATGAACCTGACGGAAGACATGGCCAAAGAGATGATGGGCAGCGGTTTGATTGAATTCGGATCCCATACGGTGTCTCACGGAGATCTGACCACACAAACAGACGAACGACTGCACAGTGAAATCATTGAATCGAAGCTGGAACTTGAATCAAAACTGGGCGTTCCGATCACCGCATTCTGTTACCCGGCCGGTCGCTTTAACGAGAAAACTCTCAGTTATGTGAAACAGGCCGGTTATCGATTGGCCGTAACAACACGACCCGGATGGGCCGAATTGTCCCAGGGGGTTCACACCCTGCACCGGATTCGGATTAACGGCGATTTAACGACGGAACAATTTAAAAAGATGCTTCCTTAACGGACCGCTTTTCAAGCGGTCTTCCTCTATTTCTGGAAAAAACAGTAGAAAGTTGGGTTTCAACAAATGGTGGATGAAGCCTGTCTATGCGGTGGCACTTGCATCGGTAATATACGGTTTGTACTTTCTGCTCTACAAACAATATGGGTAACTAGATTCGGATCCGCCCAAACGCACAAATGACCGCCTCTCGGTCAAGAGGCGGTCATTGCAGTTTATAAGGACTGAACGTTAAGAATTTGTACGCCCAAAATGCTGTTGGTTTCGGGGAAGTCTGTTGTACCGTTTCCGTACGCCTTCCAGCCGTTGAGCAAATAATATTCGCCATACGCGTACTTAAGAGCGAACCCGGCAAAGTTAATGACATTGCCATTTTCCACTACAGTTGGGCTCGGAGAAAGTCCTATATACACCACATCATATTCAGGACCTCCGGAAGACCGCTGCAAACGGCTTTCCGTCAACCCGGATACAGTTCCATCCGGATAAACGATCACCGTGTACTCACCCGTAGGCAGGGCCAGCGAACGCCAATTGGTCTGCCCCTTGGGCATGATCAGGAAGCTGCCTTTAAAACTGTCGGTTACTTTAAACGTAACCTTTACACCTTTATCAGCTCGTCCGATCAGACTGTCCAGATGGGCGTTAAAGTTCGTTTCAAAGGTTTGCTGGGAGATGCCAAATGCACGATAAAACGGATTCGTGACATTTGCTTTCACATGGGAGATGTAGGTTTTTACCTTCTCGAATCCGTACCGGTTGATCAGATAATCGACGGCCATCCAGTCTTGAACCTCGACGTTATAGCCGGGACTCGCCTCAAGGGTATCTTGCGATTCGTTGAGAAGGCCAGTCAATTTGCCTGCCTTTTTGGCGTCCAGCACATGGTGGCGAAGTTCTGTTTTTCTTCCTTCTGCAACTACGTTGGAATAGTTCTCATATTCAACTTTCAATCCTTCCCGCCAAGCAAGGCCTTCGTTGATCCAGCTGGGCATCGCATAGAGCCCGTTTTGGTTGAACAGCACGTGAACCAATTCATGGGCGAGAACATTCTTGAAGTCTTTCTCGGACGGCAGCTCCGACAAAGGGATATAAATGCTATTGCCATATGCCAGCCCCGAACTGACTTCTACGGCAGCGTTGACAGTTTCAGCGGGGTGTCCATGATTGAGAAGAATTTGACGGTAGCCTTCCTTGTCTGCAGCGAGGTAAATACGAACCGGGTGGGTAAATGGGAGCGTAAAAGATTGACTCACCTTTTGACTGATCTTTGAATTTGCAAGCAGAGTCTCCACTTGCCGAATCCTCTCGGCGGGTACCTTCCCATCCCCATTCAGGACCTCGATTTTGGCAGCTGTTCCTGTTTCGGAAGCGGATGTGCTTTTCACAGTTACCGTAAACGGCGTGGTAGCCGTCTCGGCTTTCCAATCCACTTCCGCCCCCAAAGCTTCAGATACAAAACGAAGCGGAATCAGGGTTCGTCCCTGTATGACCTGTGTTGCCACATCCATTTGAATCGGCTGGTCATTGCGAAAAATCCGGTTACTGTCCAACGGGATCCGGATTCTTACCCCGTCCTTCTCCGCGAAGGCGCTCCAGGCAGTCGGATCCCACCACACATTTGCCCCCATAGCCTCAAACAAAGCACGGAAGGGGACAAACGTCCGATCCTTGATCAACTGCGGTTGTACATCAAAACTTACTTTTTTTCCGTCTACTAACACGAGAATCTCTTCACCTGATGCATGAGCTGATGGAGGCACCAGAGAGAACCCCAAAATCACGACTAACCAGGCGGCGATCCAATGCTGCAGCTTTTTCCCCATTGTCCAGTTCCTCCTCTTGCACTCATCCTAGCCTCCAACATCCTGCCCGGCAACAGTCCAAATGTTGGCAACCCGTTGGACTAAGTTCGTCCGTCGTCGTTATCACTATTTTATAGAGAGCACTAGCGAAAAAACTATGGGAAAAAAGGATTATTTTAACATGGAACCTTATTTAGTGAATGTTTCGTTTCTTGAAACGCCCGCCGCGCACTTCCGCGATCGTTCCCACAGCCAGGAATGCCTCTGGGTCCACCTCTTCCACGATCGATTTCAGTTTCGCTTCCTCCAAACGGGTGATCACGCAAAAAATTACTTTTTTGTCGTCACCGGTATAACCACCCTCCCCGTTCAAATAGGTGACCCCACGGCCAAGCCGTGCGAGGATTGTTTCCCCGATATCTTTGTGTTTTTCACTAATAATCCAGACCGATTTGGATTCTTCGAATCCCTCAATTGTGATATCGATCATCTTAAAGGCAATGTAGTAGGCAATTAGCGAATACATCGCGCGATCCCAGCCGAATACAAATCCCGCACTTGACAGAATGAAGATATTAAAGAACATTACCGTTTCGCCAACCGAAAAAGGAGTTCTCTTATTGATCAGAACAGCAACCATTTCAGTTCCATCGAGAGACCCGCCGTAGCGGATTACCATACCGACGCCGATTCCCAGAATAATTCCCCCGAAAACCGCTGCCAGCAACGGATCGTCGGTAAGACTCGGAACCGGATGAAGCAGCTGTGTGCCAACCGACATAACAGCAACTCCCAAAAGCGTCGAAAGAGCGAATGTCTTTCCGATCTGTTTGTACCCCATTATCAGAAACGGCAGATTCAGAAAGAATAGAAAAATACCAATCGCCCAGCCGGACAAATGGGCAAGAATAATGGAGATTCCCACAATTCCGCCGTCGATAATGCGGTTGGGGATCAAAAAGATTTCAAGACCCACAGAAACCAAAACAGCACCGACAAAAATGAACAATGCCCGTTTTGCATTTTTAGTAATTGTCTTTACTTTCGTCTGACTCATTTGTTTCATTGTCGTGTTCGGTTGGCTCATTCTTCTCCTCCTCCAGACTCTTCCTGACTTGTTCTCTTTATTGAAATTCCTTGTGAAGTTCCTCAATCACCAAATCAATCGCGAACAGCTGCCCTTTAATAAAATCCCGCTGGTCTTCGTACTCCGGTTGTTTCAGTTTGTTTTGCAGAACAGACTGTCTGATTTCCAATCGCTCAATAAACGATTGGATCTTTTCCCTTCGATAGGTCATCGCCATACCAGTTCCTCCGAATCGCAATCTTTGTATACAATTGTATACCAAACCGGCCATTTTTGCAAAATGGGCATGGTCATATGTCTCCTCCGCTGCTCCCCACGCATATGGTGTGCTGAGCGAATCCCCAGGGAGGAAATTCGAATGGATATGCCTTTTTGCGCCAGCCGAGACGATCGGGCACCGTTTTTTTCGGCCAGCGCCTATTCACAAGGAAAAACGATCGAAGTCCAATCTGATGAGTACCAGGGCCGCTGGTTGATTCTGTTTTTCTATCCCAGTGACTTCACTCCTGTTTGACAGACCGAATTGGCAGCGGTCGCTGCCATTTACCCTCAGCTGCGCCAATTCAACGGCGAGGTTTTGGGCATAAGCACGGACAGTATTCCCTCACACAAAGTTTTTACTGATCTCTCTCCGGCGGTAAGACAGGTGCAATTTCCGCTGGTAAGTGACCGGAATCACCGGATCAGCCGCGCGTATCGAGTGCTGGATCCCCACACGGGGGCGGCCCATCGGGCGACAGTGATCATAGACCCGGAAGGAATCATTGTGTCCAAACTGGTGTATCCCAAGGAAGTGGGCCGAAATATCCACGAGATTCTGCGTTTGCTCATAGCGATCCAACACGGAAGACAGACCGGTAAGGGCGTTCCGGCCAACTGGGTTCCGGATAGGTAGGATCCGGTTTCTCTGCTATTTGCAATCTTCTCTCGTGCGTTGATTGCCGATTGTGCCTCGGCAGCAATGGATTGGGAATTTTCTGAAGGAGGAGAAAATGAGGGGACAAAACCCGCCTAAACGAAAGGAATTTAGTATCAACGGATTTTGAGGGCCTTATTTTCTGTTTTTAGAGATCGTTTTTAAAAATAACAGATTTTCAAGTCTTTATATAAGCATTTTGGAGTCGTGATGGCTGCAAAATCATAGAATAGGGCCCCGAAAATCCCTTATTCGGAAAATTGACGTTCCAAACAGCGAAATAAGGCCTCAAAAATCCTCTAATCCCATCTTCCATCTAGAGAATAAAATTTTTTCCCCTCCAAATCAGGCTGGTACGAGCGAATTCGTACTTGACCGCTTGCGGGTTGGAGCCATTTTTTCATTACGAGACTGTGCAGCAATTTACGTGCGTATTTATTCTCGATCTTCAGGTGGGTACAAACATCTTGTGGAGTAATGGGGTGGGCTAATCGGAGGTGATTTTGCCTTTGACACTGATCCGAAAACTGCCACCGGCTCAAGTCCCGCCCATGGGGACCGTATCCGTCAATTTCGAAGGCGACGCGAAAATACGGTCGAATGTAAGCAAAATCGAGGTATCGGTGTCCATCTTTAAAGTCGTACACTTCATATTCCGGATGCAAATGGTTAAATTGACCGAAAGCGGGCCACCAGACTTGTTGCAAAAACAGTTTTTCCGCATGTCCATGCCCTGCTTTCAACCGCCGCAATCTTTCTCCTCTGCGTTTTTCCTGATGGAACTTGATAAATTCAGAATGATCCTCATCAAAAGTCACACACTCGCCTCCTGACAAATAGACGCCGCTCAATTCCTTTGCAAATATAACCGAATTACGCGGGATACCTGCTGATGGCTGAGCGGCGCAGCTTCATTTTTGACAGTTAAATTTTACCATGCAATAGTGGGTTTGTAACATCAAAGTTAAATGGCCTTTTGCGTCAATTCACTTCGTGGATTATTTATCAATCTCCGTCAAACAGATCCCCGATACCGCCTAAGATGCTGCCTTCGCCGACACGGCTGCCGCCCGCCTGCGGTGCTGCGGCGAATACCCGGCTTGCCAAGCGGCTGAACGGCAGGGATTGTACCCATACCTTACCGGGTCCGCGCAGCGTTGCAAAGAACAACCCTTCTCCGCCGAACAGAGCGGTTTTCACTCCGCCAACAAACTGAATGTCATAATCGATCTCTTGCGTGAACGCCACAAGACATCCTGTGTCGATTCGCAGAAGCTCACCCGGCTGCAGTTCTCTTTCATAGATAGTGCCGCCCGCATGAACGAAAGCCAAACCGTCACCTTCCAGCTTCTGCATAATGAAGCCCTCGCCCCCAAAGAATCCGGTACCGAGTTTGCGCTGCAGTTCGATTCCGACAGATACGCCTTTTGCGGCACAGAGGAACGAATCTTTTTGGCATACCACTTTACCGCCAAGTTCGCTCAGATCCATCGGAATGATTTTGCCGGGATAAGGAGCCGCAAAGGATACGTGCCGTTTCCCTTGTCCCGCATTGCTGAATACGGTCATGAACAAACTTTCGCCGGTCAGCATCCGTTTCCCGGCGCTGAACAGTTTACTCATAAAGCCTTTTTCGTTGCCGTCTCCAAAAATGGTCTCCATGGTGATCGCATCTTCCATCATCATCAAGCCACCCGCTTCTGCAATGACGCTTTCCTGCGGATCCAGTTCAATCTCGACAAACTGCATGTCGTCTCCATAAATCTTGTAATCAATCTGATGAGCGTTCATGAAAAATTCCTCCTTATTGTCTCATGAGCCATGGATAGCGCTCGATTAACCGGTTGAGTTTGGGCCCGATTTTTGGAATGAAAGACAGTTCGCGGCGGGTAATACTGCCCATCACGAGTGTCAGTATGCCATAGAAAATTCCGCCGAGCGGCAGGATAATCATCAGTTCAACGGTTGCAAGCAAACGGGCTGATTCGATCACATCCTCGAACAATCCCAGCAGGACCCGATGACTGCCCCAAAGCATGAATCCCATCACAATCGATGCCGCTAAAGGGCGGGTCAGCATCATTCCCAGCTTCAGCCTGACTCCTGTCAGCTTAAACACACTTCGAATGTTTAACCATGACGAAAACAAGTACGCGAGTGAAGCGGAAACAGCAGCCCCTTCGATACCGAGAACCGGAATCAACGCAAGGTTTAATGCAAACTTGGAACCGGTACCAATCAGCATATTTCGAACCGGAAGATACATATATCCGATGCCCTGCAGCATATAAGTGGTAAGGATCTCAAATGACATCAATATGCCCATGAACGAGACGATTCTCATCACATTCGCGCCATCCGTGTGCCGGAACAACATCATATCGATCGGTTCCGCCAACACAAACAGGACAGCGGTTGCAGGAAGAATGGTCAAACTGATCAGGCGAAACGAAATATCAATCCGTTCCTTCATGAGGGTTTCGTTCTTGCTGCTGACTGCTTCCGTGATTGCCGGCAAAAGCGAAGTTCCGATCGCGGTAGCCACCGTGACAGGAAGCTGAATCAAGCGATACCCGTCGTTGGTAAGAATTCCGAAAGACTCGGTTGCTTCTTTTTGTGCAACCCCGATCCATTTCAACAGGTTAATCACCGTATATGTATCGACGAGCTGAGCGATCGGCAGCACCAAAGTCCCCAGAGAAATCGGAATGGCGTATGCAATCAGTTTTCGCAGCATCGGCCAGGAGTCCGGGCTTGTCCTTCCGGTTCTCCTGTTCTGAAAACCTCGCCGCATTTTCGCAACAAAGTACATGACCATCAGAAGACTTGCAACAGCGCCGACCATGCCCCCGAACGTAGCGGTGGCAGCCCCGTATGAAACATCGTATCCCAATTTTAAAACCAGGTAAGTGCCAGTCAGAATGACAGCTACCCGGACAAATTGCTCAATCACTTGCGACATGCCGGAGGGCGCCATGTTTTGATACCCTTGCAAATACCCCCGGTAAGCGGCCAAAATCGGCACCACCAAAATGGCAAAAGCCAGCGCACGAATCGCCAACGTTGCCTGCGATTCACCGGCAAGAGCGGCAAGCCAGGGAGCCCCGAAGAAGAGAATGACAAATGCGGTGACACCCGTTGCCAGCATCAATCGCATGGACAGTTTGAAAATCTGTTCGGCACCGTCATAATCGTTCTCGACTGTTCGCTCCGCAATTGCCTTCGATAGCGCGAGCGGAAACCCGGCTAACGCAAGATAAAGCGCGATGATGTACAAGTTATATGCAATTTGGTACAATCCCATTCCGTAGCTCCCGATCATATTTTGCAGCGGAACTACATACACAACACCGAGAATCTTCGAAATCATCCCGGCTAGCGCCAGAGCGACCGCACCTTTTACAAACGTTTGGCTTTTCGTTGTGTTCATTGATTCCTCCCTAGTCTCACTACGCTCCCCAACATGATACACCATTTTCCGACCCCATCCAATAACAAAGACTTTGACAAATATGTGTGAACAGAAAGACCCTCCCAACGGAGGGTCAAAAAGATTTTTGATAATGTTCCACCAGTAATTCTCCCGTTTTAAAATCAAATACGAAGGAGTGTTGATCCGGTCCTTTCATGTGGACACACCAAACGATTCTTTTTGCATTGTAGTCCTGGGGAGCCACGTAGATATCCTCGATTGTGTCAGAGTCAAACCCCTTCTCTTTAATTTTTGATAGAATCTCGTTCTTTGCCATCCCATCTTTCAACAAGACCGAACCAGTCAAATGAATATAGCCCTTGCTGTCTCCATCAAGCCAAACGATTTTCTCGTTTCCTTCTCCATCTTTGCCAATTAGCATCGTAACTACGGGTCCGGGAGGCGTACGGCGCACGATGTCAATCGATTTTAAGAGACCGTTCTTTAATGTATACTCTTTTGCTTCATTGACGGATGGTGCAAATGATTTGCCGACAATCTCAGTTTGATTTGTGCATCCATTTAAGCTGAAAATCAGGAATGCACCCGATAAAAGGGTAAACAGTCGTTTGATGGCAACCACATCCTAGACTAATTGTATAGATAGGGAGCAAATTTTACCGACCAGAGGCCTGAGTAGTTTCTTCCATATGCGACATAAACTAGCTCTGGTGTAGTGCTCCAGTTATCGTGAATTTGCATATACTGATGGCCGGAAGAAGATCCATTATACACATATTCATCCCAACCAATTCCCGTTACCGTATGCCCCCTGTTTGAATCTCCCTTATTATAATAAGTTTGTCCGGTAAATGTGATGACGCTTGGACCAATCGCAAGGTCAGATTTCACGGTAGCCCAAGTGGGTAGGTAATGTTCAACGGCTTTTGCATACGAATAACCGTGGTTTCTTGCATAATTCTCGATACCTGGACGAATATTGGAGATCAGGGTTGATCCCTCATTGTTTTGAGAATCATACTTCGTTCCCATGTAGTAACGGAGGTCAGAAATTTCCTGGTCATGTGTCATTCCGGAGGTAAGCCTGCTGTATCCATTTGCAGACCAGTATTCAATTACATTCGATGCAGCAGTCGGAGCGCAGCCAGATGGTCCTTGCCAAAGGCTGCTGTATGTTTGGTTCCAGTCAGGGACTGAATTATTGTAAGAGGCATTGTGGGAGCCAGTCTCAAAACTTAAATTGTCAGTAACTCCATCTGAATCAGTTCCAATATCTCCCGTGACAACCTCACCAATCGTTTTCCATAGTTTACGGGATTCCTTGTTATATTCTTTTACCTCTTTAGCAATCGCTTTGTTGTCATCTTTGGACAGTTGAATACTTCCATCGTCTGTAATTATTCCGCAGTGCCATCCTCAAAGTCTTCTTTTAAACCAAAATAGGAAGGTCCTAGCAAAACAATCTTATCAGAAACCACCTTTTTATTGGATACCTTCTTTTGTTTGAATCTACTAATTTGAGCGTTATCCATTACGCTCCTCTTCTTGCTGAAACTAAGAACGGGATATTCATCTTTGTTAGAGCTGACTTCAATGTAGCCAGCCGGAGAACCATCGACAGTAAGATTCACGATATAACTGATTTGGGTGTGAGATGCGTCAAATACCGGTATTGGGTCTTCCACCTTAACAGACTTATTCTTCCAAGGAGACTCAGCATTTGTCTTGCGATCTAAGATGACTTGAAAGAGAGCCGCTTTCCTTGCTTCCTTCACCGATACTGCTGATGAATCGGATGCAGAGGATGTAGATGGAAAAACCATACTTGTGAGCAGTACCAGCGCAGACAACACATACAACAACTTGCGTTTCATACTATTCCCCCTTTTATACAATAATTTGGTATTCGAGTAAACATATTCAATATCATATTACCTGATTCCTTTTAAATTACATTTGTACATTAAAATTTAATACAAAAATATTTTTAACAATAAAAAAAGAAATTGAAAGTATTACCAATGAATTGGACCTTCCCGGCTGTTCGAAGAGTAAGTGTGACTAAATACTTTTAAAGGACTCGATGATGCTGTACTTAAAAGAGGAGTGTAAAGAGGAAAAGTGAGGAATGCGACTATACTATAAAATGCGGGATCTTGAATCATAAGTCGCAATAAAAAAGAAAAACTTCTGTAACGATCGATTCGAAATCCTTTCGTTCAGAAGTTAAGATCGAAAATTATGTATATCCCTTTGTCTTCAAATTCCGGTAACTAACCGCCACACTTTCTAGTGCTGAACGTTTGCATACATCTTGCTCGACAAGCAGCCAAGTTGCCCCCACCACTTCACTTGTCCTGATGATCGAATCAATATCCATCCTGCCCGTCCCTATCTCGGTAAATGACCGTTCCGGCGTATCTTCCATGTCCTTTAGGTGAACGAGGGGACAACGATTGGCGTATTTTCGCATATATTCGGTCGGTGATACATCGGCATTTGTGCCCAGTAGACATCCATCTCCAGCATCAGGAAGTCAGGATTGGTCCGTGCAAGAAGAAGATTCAGAGCATATTCCCCGTCAAACCGTACACACTCAAAATCGTGGTGATGATAACAGAGCTGGATGCCTGCCCTTTTACATGCTTCCCCGATCCGGTTCAATGACTCCGCCAGCTCTTCGTAGTCTCGCTTCCCGCCCTGGCTGTCTTTTGGAAAAGGGCAAACAATATATTGCAGGCCAATCTCGACACCGAATTCAAGGACTCGAGACAATTTATTCTCTAACTCTGTAATGGGAACATGGCTCGAAACGGGCGTCAGTTCAAGATCACTCAAGACATCTTTTAATTCCTTCCCTGTAAAGGAACCGTA
This sequence comes from Effusibacillus consociatus, assembly GCF_042652925.1. Lineage (NCBI taxonomy): Bacteria > Bacillati > Bacillota > Bacilli > Caryophanales > Alicyclobacillaceae > Effusibacillus > Effusibacillus consociatus. The sequence continues at coordinate 41,059 of NZ_JBHSHC010000153.1, read as the reverse complement.
TCCGGCAAATTCAACTCCCGTATAGCCGATTTCCTTCACCTTTTGCAAAGTGCCGATAAAATCCTGTTCGATTTCTTTGCGCAATGTGTATAGTTGTACCCCTACGTTCAAAGACATCTCCCTGATTTCTTACCGGTATTCGTGAACCACAAACTGATCCAGATGCTTGAGTGACAAAAGAAGCCCTTCCCGCTCCCGGTCATCCTTAAAGACCTCGTCGTGCAGCCCCTCAATGTCAAGGTTGCCCCGATAGCCGATTTCCGCCAGAGCGGAGACGACCTTTTTCCAGTCCACATCGCCAAATCCGGGGGTCCGGTGACGGAACGTCCCCTTTTCAAAGATCCCGTTTCGCCGCAGCTTCCATGGAATCACTTCTGCATCTTTGGCATGTACATGAACAATTCGATCGCCATATTCATGAATCACTTCAATATAGTCGATCATCTGGCACACCAGATGCGAGGGATCGTACTCCAACCCGATTGCTTTGGAAGGAACCGCTTCAAACATGAGATCCCAAGCGTTCGGTGTAAACGCGATGTTGATGCCGCGAAATGGATGGTTCTTAAACATCGGGCAATTCTCGAAACCAATTTTTACACCTAGAGTTTCAGCCTTATCTGCAATAGGAGTAAATACGTCCTTAAAATCGGGAATATTCTCTTCCACAGATTTTTCCGGATCACGCCCGGCAAATGTACCGACAACCGGGACATTCATTTTGGCTGCCATCTCCATAAGACGCAGGAGATGATCATTCGCCTCTCCCCGTTCTTTTGGATCCGGGGCCAGATGATTGGGATAATACCCGAGCGCTGAAACTTCAATGTCCAGACCGCTCAGATGTTCAAATACCTCACCGATTTCCCGTTCACTTGCAATTGACGGATCAAGCGGATCACCAGGCCAGATCAACAACTGCAGGCTGCGAAACCCATTCCGGCAGGCCCACTCCGCCTCTTCTTTCGAATAGCGGGTAAGATAGCCGATTCTCATATTCTTCGCCACACTTCATCCCTCCACCCGAGTCCCATTTTTATTGATCCAAACGAATCTCTCGTCCTTCCTGAGCCGAGCGATACAATGCATCCAGAATCCGCGAAATGCGCAGTCCTTCCTCTCCCGAACAAAGCGGTGTCGTTCCCGAACGAATCGCTCGGGCAAATTCCCGGATCATCGGAAGACCCCCGTCTCTTTCCAGGGAAGCCTGCTCATCAGTACCCCAAGAAAACTGCGGCAACATCCCAACCAGCTGTCCACCCCGTTCTCCGTAGTACATCACCCGATCATTCTCACACTCAAGGCCACCCGTTTCGCCGAGCAGTTGCAGGAACCTTCTTTCCTTTTCAATGTTCGCCGCCCAACTTACATCCAGCGTTAAGGTGGATCCGTCCGTACAGCGAACAAACGCGGAGGCCATATCCTCAACGTCAAACACCCCTTGCGGGTTCGCGACATTCCATGTCCGTATCTGCCGGTCAGGCCGGTCACCGAACTTGCGATAGGTTACCCCGCTCACAGCAACCGGTTCCGGATTGCCCATCAGCCACAGTGCCAGGTCCAGCATGTGGACACCCACATCAATCAAGGGTCCGCCGCCTGACAGTTCCCGAGTTGTAAACCATCCGCCCCAGCCTGGAATGCCCGCCCTGCGCATCCAGCCGGTTTTTCCGTGGTAAATGGGACCCACAGCCCCTTCCGCAATCAAATTCTTCATCCAATGGGAATCCGGACGAAACCGGTTGTTGAGGGCAATCATTAAGGTGCGTCCGGTTTCCTTTTGAACACGGACCATTTCCTCCGCCGCTTGCAGTGTGGAAGCCATCGGCTTCTCGCATAATACGTGCTTTCCGGCTTGCATCGCGTCTATCGCAATCGGCGCGTGATAGACATTTGGGGTCGTGATGAGAACCGCAGCAATATCTTTTTGCTCAAGCATCTGGCGGTAATCGTCAAACACCGTCGGGATATTGAATTTGGCGGCAGCCTGTCTGGCAGTCTCCTCCACCGCATCAAAAACGGCCACTACCTCGACATCAGCTATTGCGGCACAGCACGGAAGGTGCCGATAGCGGGCAATCCCTCCCGCGCCTATCAGACCAATTCGTATTTTGTCCGTCATAAGTAACCCTCTCTTCCAATCTTTCGGGTCCCCATTAACATGGCGAGACTTGGGCTTTAGCCCTTAGCGAGACCTTGCGCGGCCGTGCCGCGGTTCCCGTTTATTCCTACTTTGCCTTACGTCACTTTGATGGGATGTTTTACGCCCACCACGCTTCGGTTACCGGATCGTTAAGTATCACCTGCTTCAGGTTGGCCACACCTTTGCGGACCCCCTCTTCAACCGACATCAATGCATCTTCATGCTCGATACTCAGCACATAGTCATAGCCAACCAGGCGAAGTGCAGAAACAATGTCCGCCCAATGCTTCAGGTCATGACCATATCCAACAGTGCGGAAGATCCACGAACGCTCTTGTACATTCCGGAAACTCTGTGCGTCAAGCAGCCCGTGTGTGTTTACATTCGTCGGATCAATGATCGTATCTTTTGCATGGAAGTGATGAATCGCATTCTCTTTTCCGAGAACCCGAATCGCCTGAATCGGATCAATCCCCTGCCAATACATGTGGCTCGGGTCAAAATTGGCCCCTACGACTTCCCCAACCGCCTCGCGCAAACGCAGCAGAGTTGCCGGAGTATGAACCGAAAACCCGCCGTGCATTTCGAATGCCAGCTTTACACCGTGACGGGCAGCGAAGGTTCCCCATTCACGCCAATAAGGGATCACTTTTTCACGCCACTGCCACTCCAAAACTTCCGTATAATCATGCGGCCACGCTGAAATCGGCCAGTTCGGATACTTCGCATCCTCATGATCCCCCGGGCAGCCCGAGAACACGTTGATCACCGGAATTTCCAGCAGCTGTGCGAGTTTGACCGTTTTGACATAGGTCTCATGAAATCCTTTTGCAATCTCTTTGTTGGGATGCAGCGGGTTGCCATGACAGCTCAATGCCGAAACCATGAGTCCTCTGTCCTCAATCGCATTTTTCCATTTCCGTCGTGCGTCCGCATCTTCCAGAAGCACATCCGGGTTGCAATGGGCATCTCCCGGATAATTCCCCGTTCCGATCTCTACCGCGTCCAATCCGTGAGCTTTCACGTGATCAAGCATCGCTTCAAAGGGCATTTGTTGGAACAATACTGTGAACACACCGAGTTTCATACTGGTTCCCCCTTTATTAAATCCTGACGATTCGTTTCGTCTCGGCCGATTCCAAAGCTGCCAAGATCACTTTCAGCGATTTGTAGCCTTCTTCCCCCGAGATCGCCGGCTGCGTTCCCGTCAGAATATGGTCAATGAATGCATCAATAATTCCGCTTGTCGTCTGTGCGGTATTGGTAGCAACAGCACCGACCTGATGCAGGGTACGATCCCCGTTCGAGTACTCAACGATCACACCGTACTCGGGATCTTCCGCCAACCGCAAGGTCCCTTTTTCACAGTAAAAAACGGTGCTGTTATCTTCTTTCGGTTGATAGCTCCAGCTGGCAACCAGTGTTCCGATCGCCCCGCTTTCCGTCTTGACAATGCACACCGCATTATCGTCCACATCCGTATTTTGCTTGGCCAGTGTATCAACAAACGCTCCCACTTCAACGATTTCTTCCCCGAGCAAGTAACGGAGCAGATCCGCTTTATGCACACCCAAGTCACCCATCGCACCGATGAAAGCCTGCTTTTTCTGGAAGAACCAACCTCCAGCCCCATCCACACTCCATTGTTCCGGTCCTCCATGACCGAATGCCGTGCGGAATGTCAGTACGCGCCCGAGCTCACCGCTCGCCAAAATCGCCTTGGCTTTCTGATGAGGCGGCATTAAACGCTGGTTATGACCAATCATCAGCAATTTCCCGCTTTTTTCTGCGGCCGCAATCATGGCCTGCGCTTCTTCGTGCGACGTTGCCATCGGCTTTTCGCACAGGACATGCTTTCCAGCTTCCAACCCCGCAATGGTGATTGGAGCATGTGACACATTTGCCGTACAAACGCTTACTGCATCAAGACCATCGTGCTGCAGAAGCTCCTGATAGTCGATGTACGCTTTCGCTCCGTACTTCTCCGCAACTTCTGCTGCACGTTCTTTGTTTCGATCACATACAGCCACAATCTCCGCGTTTGGATTCAGGTGATACTCCGGCAAATGCCGATGCTTCGCGATACTTCCGCAACCGATTACTGCAACTTTCACTTTCGACATGTCACATTTCTCCTCTCATGAAATCGATTACAACATCCTGCAAGAGGGCATCAAGCCCCGCATGACTGACGAATTTCCAAGGTATACGGCAAAATGGTATGCAGGACCGGATCCGGTTGTCCCTGCAGCATGGCAATCAATTTGCGCATGGCTTCCGCCCCAATTTGATATTTCGGTTGGGCAATTGTGGTGAGCGGCGGATCGACAATCTGAGCCATTTCGATATCATCGAATCCAACGACCGCCAGCTCTTTCGGGACTTTTACACCGTGCGCTTTCGCTTCCAGAATCGCCCCGATCGCCATTTTGTCATTGGCTGCAAACAGAGCGGTCGGGCGACGTTTCTCCTGGAGCAGCTTGCCCATTAAACTGCGACCCGATTCAAGAGAAAAGTCTCCTTGCAAGACCCACTCTTCCTTGATTCCATTTTCCCGGAGCGCCCTTCTGTACCCGAGCAGCCGATCCCGGCTCAGAATGATGTCGGAAGGACCTTCGATATGGGCAATATGAGTATGGCCCAAGCGGATCAAATGGGAAACAGCTTCATAAGCGGCTGCTACATTATCGATCGCCACAGATGAGAATTCCCCCTCTTTGAAATGTTCGCAAGCGAGTACCACGGGGCCGATTTTCCGGATCGAATCAATCTCCTCGACAGATGAACGGGCAAGGGTCAATATGATTCCATCGGCCCGCCTTTCCTCAAGCAGCTTCAAGTAGTTGTTCTGACGCTCCGAGCGGTTGTCCGTGTTCCCCAAGATGACCGTATAGCCATGAGCAGACGCCTCATCTTCCATTCCCCGGATAATCTGCGAGAAAAACGGGTTGGTAATGTCCGGAAAAACGGCAATCACCGTCCGGGTTTCCTGTTTGCGCAAATAGCGGCCAAGCCCGTTTGGCTGGTAATTCAATTTTTCAATCGCTTCTTTTACTTTTCTCTGCGTCTCGGGAGTATAGGGCCCTTTGTCGGTTAACACGCGGGAAACCGTAGCGGTGGACACTCCTGCTGCTCTCGCCACATCCTTGATGGTTGCCATTTTACCCTCCTGTAAACGATTACATCCAAGTTGAAAGATTTGCATACGAATTGACTCGTATGCCCCTGGTTACTAACAACTACAATTATTAGAATATTATGTTTCTATCTTACGATTAGGAGAGTCGGAAGTCAATCTGTTTTGAGAGGTTTTTTTGAAGAATGGCTAAGGGTTAGCATGAGAAAAAGGATAGGATACTTTCGTTAGCACTCATAAATGTCATTTAAAATTTCACCCGTTTGGTCGTCCACTTCCATGTGCGAAACTTTGGTGCATCCAGGCATATGGTAATAAACGATATACTTTCCCCATTTATGTTCAATTCCATCAAATGTTACATCTTGCTTAACTTCTTTAACGATTCGTACAACATCGTTTTCTTCTATTCTTATAAACCATTTCGAACCCCAATCATAATACCAAAGTGCTGGAAGTACTAAGATTAAAAACACGATGATCATTTCAATGCGCGGAAACTTTCCATTCTCTTTATAACGACGTAAAAGTCGAAGAGTTAAATAAACTAAAAAAATTGCTAAGTAACCAATAGCCCCTGCAAGAAGGGTATACGTTAAATAATAAGCTAACCCCATCTCAGTTTGGGTAAAAATAACAAATAAAAGTATAAGAAAAAAAAATATAGTAAAGACTATTAAACTATTCTTGATCAATTTCATTCACAACACCCCCTTCAATTTATACAAAAAATAGTTTTAACCGCAAAAAAGTCTGTCTCTTTTTTGCGGTTAGATTTAACTTAGTAATCCCATGAACCTTCTAGCATTTGTGCAACATAATCATCCATATATGGATATTTTCTCATCTTCGAATGATTACCATAGGTTTCGTGGAATAGGTAAACACGATCATTTGCAGCTATTTTTGGTAGATTGAAATTATAGTCTGGGTCTTGATCCGACCCCATAGCGGTATCAATATTTATTACATCATCGGTAATATCTTCGTACGTTAAGGAAATACCAGCATTCAGAAAACGATTCCTTACATCTTTGTCATAGCTCCCGCTGAGCCATCCAACAAAATTGAATCCACGAACTTTGTCATTAATTTTATCATACCCCGGATCAAATCCACCAAAAATAAAATAATGGGTATATGAGTGTTGATTTGTGAACGGACTACAATATGGGTCTGTGTCTGTTTTCGTATTCCACAATTCACTGTCATCTCGGTCCATATCATCATAAGTCGATAATGAAGAACCGAAATGTGGTGTACCTAAGGTAATCAAACGTTTTACACTTGAAGAACCGGATAAATTTTCGATGTAATAACGGGAAACTAATCCGCCTTTACTGTGTGCAAGTAAGTTGACTACCTGATATTGACCTATTTTACCTATTGATTTCATACCACTGATAAAATTTTTTAAATGTTGAGCAGCTTCTCCAACATGGGCAGCAAGTTCATTGTGATATTCGAATGCAAACAGATCACTGTTCGCCGTGTAATAGTGGCTACTTTCTAAAACTGCACCTAACTCTGCGTAATCGGATGTGGAATTAATCTTGTGTACATCAACATTACTGTAAGTTGAATAAGAATACGAGTCATAGGATTTACCGGTATATGTCTGAAAAGTTGCAATATAACCTGCGGCTTTAGGTTTTGGTTCTGTATTATACCAACTATTTGCATACCCCCAAGTTCCATGATGGCCCCATAAACCATGAACCATTATTGCAGGAGTATTACCGCTTTCAGTCGTAATGGCAGACAGGGTAACAATATTATTAGTTCCATCTGAATAGAACTTATTTACTTTATAAAGTGCTTGGTAGGTTTTCGACTTTCCTTCTTTCTGCTTTGTCTCCTCAAATGAGATCACTCCGGTTTCCGGGATTTCTTCAAGGCTTGGATCGAGTTCTACAATTAAATCCGATTTCTTTGGTTTATCTTTGATACGTTCAGCATCAATCTCTAAGCCGGGAAAATTTGCAATTTTAACTTTTCCCTTTGGTTTCTCTTTCCTAATATCTTTTTCTGGAATATTTTGTGGAATAGATTGTTTGAATTGACTATCTGAAGCAACCAACAATACCCCGCCGCCAATTAAGTCCGCCTCAAACTTTCCTTTAGCTGATTTTACCTTTTCAACCGGCTTTACCTTACCCATCCCAAAATCATATGTAAAAAGTTTTGGATCTTTTACCTTGGTGGCATCTTCATCGTACGGAATAGAAATATTAAATCTGAGATCTTTATTCTTTGTGCTTAAATAGACAGTCTTTAAGGACGATACTTGGTTTAACATAATTATCGGATTCTCTTTTATCAAGAACTGTCGCAAAATAGGTCCAGTCCCTGTGACCGTACCGGTAATTCCAAATTTATTTTCAGGAATTTGAACAGTACGTTCTTCCGCACCGTCTAAGATCCCGTCATTATTTTGGTCCGGATTAAGTGGATCGGTATGAAAATCTTCAACCTCAACTTGGTCATCTAATCCATCACCATCCGTATCTGCTTTTGTGGGATCTGTACCGTATTTTTGATTTTCTTCATTGTCAGGGAATGAATCAAAATCAGTATCTGCCTCTAGAATAAATAATCCAAGCTTATCTTCCTGTGCATTTGATAAACCATCTTTATCATAGTCTTTGTTAGGATCAAATACCAAACCAGCATTAGGCCCATGACCTTCAACTTTTTCCGTATCGCTAAAGTTTTTTGCATAACCGGTACTTGTAAGGAGCGATAATGTGAGACACATACTTAACAATCTCAAGCTTCTTTTCATAAATCGAACACCTCTCATAACGAAATGAAATTTGTTCCATAGTTAGTTTTTTGAGTAAATTTTTTAATACTTACTCACCTTTTTCACGCGTGTTTAATTTTAATTTACAATATTTTCATGTTCTATTCAACTTATATTTTCCGACAATTATCGACGGTTTGTGACGAAGTGGGTACTTCACAATAAAATTCTGTTTTTTCAACTTGTGGTAACACCGAAGTCTCGTAATTAAATGACGGATGACCTGGTCGTATTGTCAAAATTCAACCTTTCGAAACCAGACTCGCTCTTGTTTTCGATACATTTGGTATCCATTGACCTTTTAGTCTCCTACTTAGATAATTGATTCATGCCGAAAATATCCAGGGAGGGGCATTACTGAAGGGAGCAACACAAATTCTTCAAACAATCAAGAAATGAGTACTAGTTTAGAAGGAAGAATGGATTCTTGGAAACGAAAGTTGAGGTTTGACAGGTTAGAAACCAAAATGCCCAGCCTGGAAAGCAGAAAGGATCATCTCGAAATTACGGTTGGTCAAGTAAAATTGAATTACTTACTTTAATCACAATTCTATTGAATAAGTAACGCAACATTTTCCGATTCCTGATCGCATAACAGCCTGCCCATCGACAACCTCTTTTGCAATAATTGATAATCATTCGACGCGCGGAAATTAATGATGCTTTGGTGGTTAAACGAATTATAAGAGAGGCGTATCAAGTTCCTATTAAGTACGAGGTTCGTTTTCAAGCTGCCCGTATATCCCTGTCGAACAGCAAAGAAGATATTAAACGCCATAGGGTCTACTTGTTGTATGTCGATAACAAACCTATTGGGACAGTCACCATCAAAAGGCTTTCGTTCGGATGCGAAATATCTCATTTGGCTGTGCTTCCTTACATGCAGGTGGAGGGATGGGGGAAGTGGTTGCTCCGGTTTACCGAACGAGAAATTTGCAAATTGGGGCGGAAACGAGCTTTTCTCTTCACTTCGGAAGACCATCCTTGGCTGTCAAGGTTTTATCAAAAAAATGGATACAGAAGAGTTAATATACGCAGATCGTCGTTCACGGGAATACGAATGGCCCAGATTTATTGCCGGGGAGCCCACAGCATCACAGATACCCCCAGCAAACAGATCATCACTCCGATCCAATCATAGAAGTCAGGTGTTTTCCGGTCAATTCCCCATCCCCATAAGACGGAGAGGATTATAAAAACGCCGCCGTAAGCAGCGTATACCCGGCCAAAGGAAGGGAACTTTTGAAGCGTTGGAAGGATACCGTACAGAACCAGAATTAGGCTCCCAACTATCCCGTACCAAACTGGCTTGGCTTCTCGCAGCCACAGCCAAACCAGATAACCTCCTCCTATTTCCGCTAATCCGGCCAGGATAAATAAGAAGACAGCGTATAACATCACAGATCTCTCCCTTAGAAGGAAATTGCAACCGATCCCCCCTTCAGGGGGAACCTCCTGTTGACGAAGCAACATCCTGCTGTCCAACCCACTTCGGCTGCAAAACGCGGGAATACCGGCCCACGAGAGCGGGCAAAACCATCCAGCCGACCGCCCATACCTTGTCTGTCCACTCCCCGTCGATGAACAGCGGCAGACACATCCAGACCGTATCAAAAATCACATGGGCAAAAATCACCGTCTCCAGATCATAGCGCAGGAAGCACCAGCCGATGAGCATGCCAAGCAGCGTCAACTCAAGAAATCGGGTATAGAAAGGATGCACCGGATAGAGAGAATGGGCAAGAGCCCAGACTACTGCCGGGATCAGCAGAGCCAGAAACGTACTGCGCAGGTATCTTTTCAGAAGACTCATGCCAAGCAGTCGGAATGTAATCTCTTCCCCAATCCCCGCCGTCCATGCAAGCACGGGAAACAAACCGGGTACAAGATAGTTCCAGGGAGTCATTGTAAAATCGGCCTCCTGCCACACGCCGAAATACTTTTCCGAGATCCAATAGAAGATTGCCTGCAGCCCCAGCCACAAAAACGCGAGCAAATACCCGCGATACGCAGCCGACCGAATTCGTTCCGGCCAGGCTCGATCTCCCCAAGGCAGCCATTTTCCCGGCCACAGCCGATTTTGCAGGGCACTTCCGGCCACTGCTGTGACGTAGGTAGCCCCGCTTGACAAGACCCCAATAGCACAGACAACCGTAGCAATGATCCAAAGGTTCACTTCTACCGGCCAAGCGGCAGGCAGGAGCCAGCTGGCAACGAAAAACGGCCATTCATTCAAGTTCGAAACCAGCGCGATTCCAAGCAGAACCAACCCCAAGACCAGTCCTCTTTGCCAATTGACCTCATGCTTCGGATAGACAAATGCCACTACGATCGAGAATACCACGAACAAAAACATTCCGAGCAGACTGATCCCCGTGAGAATCATGCCGTAAGAATCCTGTTTTTTCAACCAAGCCCGATCGGCTTTCGGGATCAGATATTGGCTCTGAAAGGCGGACACGTGACTCCCCGTGATTCCTACAGTGTAGACAAGCTCGGATTCACCAACCTTCCAGCGCATATCCCGGAATTTGTACACATACGATTCACCCCAATAGCCCTCTTCGTCCCCATTCAGCTCTTGGGTCACTACATTCGAATAGTCGATTCCTTGCCGTTCCAATTCTTCCCGTGCCAATCGCAAAGCCTGTTCTTCAGTAAGTTCCGGTTCATCCGCCCATTCGTCGCGACTTATTTCATACCCCAATACCCGGCCGTCCGTTTCGTCGATTGACACCTTGTACGAGTCCCTCCGGGGGGTGAAATGGGTCACTTCCCAATAGGACAGCGGTCTTGCGAGCTTGTTCTCCGCAAACTCTTCAGACAATTCGTGCCGCTGCAAGTACGCATCCATGTCGGTATCGCCCTGATAAAGCTCGGTACGGATCATCCCGGACACACCCAAGCCTTGACTCCGTAAAAAATCGGCAGCGCGTTGGGCCGCATCCGAGCGATTCACGAATGCCTGTCCGTTTGGCGATAGATCCCCAACTGCTATCCAACCAAAAACAAGAAGTCCAAGCAAGGACAATATCCAGAGTACAGGGTACTTGCTGCGTCGCATCCAGTCCAATCCTTTCCGATCTGCCGTTCCCTCTTTCTGCCCATATATAGCATATTTCGGACGACAAATCCAGCAGTCCGCTTATTGATCCTGAATCTGAATCAACGCCCCGGTATTTTGCAGTGTATCCGGGAGCAAAGCGTCCTGAAGAGCCTCCAGTGACAGATAGGAAACCCCATTCTCTATAAAAAAGGGTACAGTTCGTTGAACCGGTTGATCATTAACGGTCATTGTTCCGGCGGGAACCGATAGTTTGGCAAGGCGATCCTTGTATTTGAAGGAGATCGACTGATCAGTTGGATTCCACATTACTTCCGATCCGAATGCCTCCAGAATAAACCGCAGCGGAACATAATACTTACCGTTCTTTTGGATGGTTTTCAGGTTCGTGATTTCAATCTCATTGACGTAAGTTTTGTTCTTGGCGAGATCAAAACGGACACTTTTTCCTCGTTCGGGATGAAGCACTTGAAGGGCAAACGGCACCTGCAGCTCCCGAACATGAACGGACAAGTCCGGTTTTAGGCCGCTTCCCTGCGGAGAGGTCCCATCCACGAAATAAAACTGGCCGATCGTAAACTTCAGGATAGATCCGTTCTCCAATTCCTTGCCCGCCTGCATCACGCCCTTACCGAAGGAACGCTGTCCGATCAGCTTTGCCCGTTTGTGTGCCTGCAGCGTACCTGCAAGCAGTTCCGAAGCGCTAGCACTGTCGCCATCAATCAAAATTGTGAGAGGCAAATCGACACCTTCCGAATCAGCACTGACCCGGTGCTCGTAGTTCCGTTCTTTTGCATGAACGATCAGTCCGCTTTTTAAAAACCGATCCGCAATATGAAGGGAAACATCCATCAATCCGCCGCCATTTCCCCGCACATCCAGGACCAGCGATTTAACTCCCTTGCGCTGCAGGTCGGCCAACGCCAAATCAAATTCGTCCCCTGCCGTCTCGCCGAACGACAGCAGCCGGATATACCCCGTCTCCGCATCCAACATGCTGGAAGTAAGATTCGGAAGCTTGATCGCCTGTCGGGTAATCGTTACTGAAAATGGGGTCTGGCCAGTACGCTCAATTTGCAGAGTGACCGGAGTTCCTTCCTTCCCGCGGAGCCACCCCGTCACCACATCAAGCTGTTGACCTTTTGTGGTCTTGTTGTCTACGGACACAATGCGGTCCCCTTTTTTCAGACCGGCAGACTCAGCCGGTGTTGAGGCAAACACTTCCTCCACCAAATAGCCGTTGTCATCCTGACCCAGGCGGATTCCAATCCCTGCATAGCTTTGATTGATTGCATCGACAAACTGCTTGTATTCTTCCGGAGTGAAATATTCGGAATAAGGGTCGTTCAATACATCAAGCATTCCCTGTACCGCTCCACGCAGTAATGTATCTTCATCTACATTCGACCAGTGAAGATCCCGCAATGTTTCAAACACTTGAAACAAAGTGGATTGATTCTTATTCTGCGACTGTTCCTGCGCCAGAACAGCAGCCGGCATTCCCAGAACTGCCGCCGGAACCGCCAAGCTGAATGCCAATGCCCCTGCCGTGAACCTCTTTTGCCATGAACGTTTGTGCATATGTACCCCTGTCTCCTTCCAGTATCCCGTCAATCTGTCTACAGAATTCGACGTCTGGGGACAGTTTCCTTTTATTGCTATTGTCAAAAAACACTTGACTAAAATTACCGGACTCCATTTTGAAAAAACCAGAGGAATTTTACTCTCTCACATGCTAGTATTATTTTTGAAATACCAGTTAATGTGGAAGGAGAATCACTTTGAAATATATTTACCATCTTCTTCTCTTCCTCCTCATTGGCGGACTCGTGTCCGCTTGCGAGCCATCTGCAAAGGCGGTCGAGAAAAAGCAAGGTCCCGTGTATTACCAGGACAAAGTGATTGTTCTGATGTACCACCATATCGACCCGAACGAATCAGGAATCACCATCTCTCCTGAACGATTCAAGTCACACCTGGATGCCCTTCAACAGAAGGGATACAACGTGATCAGCATCGAGCAATATCAACAGTTCTTGAAAACAAGAGCCGCGATTCCACCAAATGCAGTTGTCCTGACATTCGACGACGGCTACGAAAGCTTCTACACTCATGCATTTCCGGAACTGAAAAAGCGGTCCCTGCCTGCAACGAATTTTATAGTGGTGAAGTCAACCGATGTGGTGAATCCGAATATCCTGCCTCATCTTTCGTGGGATCAAATGCGAGAGATGAAAAAACATGGAATCAGCTTTTATAATCATACCTATGACCAGCACCGGGTGGGCCAAACAAGCAAAACTGGCGAGAAAAACCCATTACTCGCCAATCCGCTGTTCCTTCCTGGTGAAAATCGACCGGAATCAGCCGGAGAATACCGTGCCCGAATTAAAGAAGACCTATCCTTGGCCGAAAAGCGTCTGGAAGAGGAGCTTGGAGAACAACCGAAATTCCTTGCATTTCCGTATGGGGCCTATAATGATCAGGTAATCGAAGTGGGAAAAGAACTGGGGATCGAGTTATTCTTTACTATTGAAGAAGGAATCAACGATCGCAACCAGACTCTAATTTACCGCCTGAACGCAGGGCGTGCGGACTTGTCGGCGAATGATCTGATTGCGAAAATTGAGACCTACCGCACAAAATAAATCTGAATAGAAACGACTAAACCTGCAAAACTGCGGAGCTGCTCAGGTTCTGTGATAACGGAATTTCGAGTCCTTATTTTTAATTTTTGTGAGCTTGTTTGGACACTCAAACTAGAGGAATAAGGCCCTCAAAAACCGTTAAACTTACCGTTTCGATGAAAAAGAGGATCCCAGCCTGGCTGAGATCCTCTTTTTGCAAAGTCACATATTACTTAGGCAGCTTCTTCAGATTCTGCATCATCTTGTAGGCGATAGATGAAGCTTCTGCCCGGGTGAGTGGAGCTAACGGATTAAAACTGAAGGTTTGCTTCTTTTGTCCCTGCAGCAATACGTTTGGCGAACCTTTCATAATACCCAGTTTATTGACTGCAAGAACTGATGGCGCCGCATAATAATCAATTACAGTTGAATCTGTAAAGACTTTGCTGAGAGCTTTCTGTGCAGCTTCCTGGTCGCTTCCAACTTTCGCATTGACTGCACGGGCAATCATGATTGCGGCATCCTGTCGCGTCAAACTTCCTGTTGGATTAAAGGTGCTCGGGCCTATGCCTCGCACAATCCCTTTGCGATATGCAGTCTCAATATGTTTATAGTCATATAACTGCCCGCTGATTTCTACATTTGGTACGTCATAGAATGTCAGGTTGTTAGGATCATAATCAAGAGGGGCATCAATTGCCTTAACCATAATCTGAGCAAATTCACCGCGGGTAATGAGGTCATAGACACCGAAATCACTATTGTTTTTGGGCAGCATGATTCCTTTTGACATCATCGTTTCAAGGAAGTCGCGTGCCCAAGGATGTCCCTGGACATCATTATACCCACGACGCAGCATCATTACGGTGTAGTATCCGAATCCGTCAAATTCTGCTGTAATAGTATGTTTGCTTGTATTTACGACTCCGCCAAGGTTTTGCCATTCGTTGTTATAAAAACGCCAGACTGACAAAGTGTTCCCTATGGCATCCCGTAAAGCCGGATCATACTGAAGGACTATCTCACCGCGATTCGTGGGCTGTAACCACTTACGTCCGGCATAAAACTCCGTTCCGGAAGAATAAGGATCCAAACCATCGACCGGCTTGTAAATCGAACTCGATTCGTCATAATATCCTGCATCCACCCAATACAGCGGGCTTGCAAACATATAATTATAGATTTTCGGATTGTTAATCAACAGATTCTTGCCCGCAGTCGTAATACCGGATACTTTTTCAACAGTTCCATCGTTTTTGCTCGCCATTCCGAAACGAACCTGCTGCTGATCGAACAAATAAGGCGGTGAATTGTCTATTCCACTAATATTTCTTACATTCCGGAACAGAGTATTTTTAGGCAATTTTATTTCAATCGACTTGTTAAATGCACTAATGGTATTGCCGCCCAATGGTGTTTTGTATTGAGCACCAATGGTATTTTGATTTGCGTAATACAAATCGATAGAACCGTTTATCGGGGTGCCTGCCCGAGTCACAGTAAATTTGATTGTATTCTTTCCGGGTTTCAAGTTCCGAACTTCCACCCCAAACAAATGCTGCTCTGTCGGATCATTCGGATCAGGAATCCGAGCGGCTGTCTCTTTATTGATTATCACGGAATCGGCATTTTCGGCCCGAATCTTTACCATCCAGAAGTTCTGATTGATGATCCGTTCTTTCGGCAATTCCGGACTCTTGATTTCATACGGAAGCACCTCGCGTATCACTTCAAACGTCATATTTGCGGGTACACCGGCTTTAGTACCGATTACTGTCACGCTTGTCGTACCAGGACTTGCCAACGCCAACTTAAGATCCACCCATTTTGGTGCGGCATTGACCTCGAACCAATGTGTCGCTGTGGTCTTGGTTGTTCCGCCGTAATAATAGGTGTTTGTCAGTGTTGCTGCGTCTTTCTCACCTCCAAAAAGGTCCGCTCCATTAATCAAGATCTTAACATTATCCATTCCACTGTATGGAATCCGGAAATAGCCATCTTTATCGGTCGTGTAATATTTATTGTCCCCTGTATCCCGAACTGTCACGTTATTGACTGTGCTATCAAAAGCACTGGTCTTGGGAATCGGTTTCCCAATCTGAGGCAAATCCTGAGAGAAGACAAAAACCGTCAAGTTGATCTCAATCGGAATGCCATTGGCATCTCCATGAACCAGGATCGTATTTGCACCAGGTTGCAGGGATATTGGAGTACCCGATACCTTCAACTCAATCTTGTAATTATCCGGACTTGTATTCGTCCATGGGGCTGTAATTTCTGTTTCATTGACATAAACCTTGGTTGAAGTTTCCGCCCCATTGAAGTTGGCAAATCGGGCTTTAATCTCCGACAATGCAGTTGTTGTCGTGAAAACTTGGCCATTATAGACATTGGTTAAGTGAATGGTTGGGGCCGGTACATAATTGACTGTAAATTCTTTTTCGTCGGTTTCGGTCCCTTCGGTGAATCGGATTCTAATCGTCTGCAAGCCTGTTAAAAGCTTAGTTCCTGCAATCTGCACAACATGCATGGTGTTGTCCGTTGATTTGGCTGTAGTCACATCGGCAGTTATATCAGTCCAAGCAGTGGATCCGTCCTGTTTTTGTTCAACAGTAATCGTTGGGGCCGTCGCATTTCCCAAAGTAAATCCTAATGTCAACGGTGCTTGAAAAAGATCGAAGCTGGATGCTGCTTGTGTTTTCGATGAGTAATCAAATGTACTCCCGTTGAAATTCGCGCCATACAATTGGTTACTGTCGATGATATACAGATCTGTTGTTCCACGGTAGGTAAATGCAAAAATATTGGTCTGGACTGTCGATCCATTATAAGTTAACGAGGCTTTAATCTCGTATTTTTTCCCGGATTGAAGACCGGATAAGCTGGTTGATGTAAAAGTATAGACCTCATGAACTCCGCCATTTACGATTTCCGGCGAAGCCGTAACTAAAGCAGGAGTAGTATCTGTACCAATCGAACTGCCGGTTTGAACATCAATCAAATCCAAACTAAGCCCAACCTTCGTCGGATCCGGATAGATGCTCTTTGTTACAATAATTTTTCCTTTAAGCGACCCCAGCGGGTTACCTGCATTACTGGAAGTTTCCCCCAAGGTTGGATATACCCTTTCAGAAGGCTGTTTGGCTGTTTGGTCCTTTAAGCTTTGATTCTTGCTCGTTCCTGCAGCCGGGTCAGTTTCCAGATTAAAGGAGGCTTTCTGATTAAAGAGTACCGCTTGTCGTGTTGCGGTATAACTTTGACTGGAGTTTTTCGCAACGATTTTAATTTCGTTGGTTCCATATTCCAAAGGGATTCCTGAGGCGATCCACATGTTCCCTCCACCAGGAACACCAACGATTCCGTTGATCGATGTTTCCGTGGCGTTTGGAGCATTAAAAGTAAAACTGATCGTTTTGGAATTGGTCGTACTCTCATCAACATAAACGGTGCTGTCAAATCGAGTGCCATTGGTTAATTTTACATCATAGACTATAGGAACATTCGCAAAGTATACATAAGCGGATTCAGCAGGGGAATCCTGTGTCTGAATATCGTTTCCTGATGTATTTTTACCCTTAATAATAATCTTGTTTAAGCCGGAAAACAGCTGAACATTTTTAAAGGTGAATGTTTGGGATGAAATGGTTGGCGTCTGTGTACTTTTGGCCGTTTGTGCCGGCTTGTCATCTGCAATTTGTTGTATTTCATAAGTAATGGAAGACCCAACCACTTGTGTGCTGAATATACCTTTAATATCGACTGTAGGTGCATTCACTGTAGTCGGATTGTTTTTATCCGTGCTGAACGAAGTTATCGAGAAATAATTAAAAGCAAATGCTTGCTTCACCGCCCCTAACGGTAAGAGCGATGCCAAAAGCGTGAGACTCATTATCGCTGCCAGGAAGCGGCGACTCAAAATACTCATGTGTAAAATCCTCCCTCTGCACAAATTGACTCGTACCTACATATTTCGTCAGGTTCGGGACGCATGCCTGCAGTCTTATGCGGTTTTCAGCAAGTTAAAAAGCCTGCCGCATTGCAGCAGCAGGCTCTTTCCCTTACGCGTGGTCTTATTTAACGATTACCATGCTGGATTGTGCATCCCATTGTACTTCCTGCCCGAGGAATTCAGAGATAAATCGGACCGGAACCATGGTGCGGGCACCTGTGATCTCAGCAGCTTTATCAATCTTCTTCACCTGTCCGTTGACCTTGATCTCTGCGGAACCGATTGGAAGCTCAATTGTCTTCCCGTCTTTTTTAATGATGACCGTCTGAGTTTCCGCTTTCCAGTTGACTTCAGCCCCAAGCGCGTCAACAATGGCTCTCACCGGAACCATGGTGCGTCCTTCTTTAACGTAAGGCATCGCATCAAATCGAGGTTTTTTGCCTTTCACATATACTTTTACATCCTTGGTATCGCCCTTTTCTTTATACACCTTGCTTAACAATTCATACAGCTTGTCCGATTTCGGATTGGCGGAAAGCAAAGATTCCACATTCTCTTTGGCTTTGTCAACCTTCTTGCCTTTGATCTGAATGGTTACCAACACTTCAACTTCAGATTCCGTTGCAGTGCCTCCTTCAATATCGGTTTCGATCTTTTCTTCCACCGCTTCTTCTGCTACTTCGTCAGTCGGTGCCGTACCGTCTTCCTTCAGCATAGCTGTCAATTTCGCAATGACAGCTTTTAATGCTTCATCGCTCGGAGCCCCTTTTCCGTCTTCAAGATTCTTCAAGAGGCTTTCCAGAGCACGTTCAATTCCCTTGTATTTGTTTTCGTGCTTCTTCTGATGACCTTTCTTCTTGCCCTTGCCTTTTCCATCTTCTTTGTCTTCGTCTTCCTTATCCTCATCTTGATCCTGATCGTCTTGGTGTTCTCCATCATCCTCACCAACAGTTGTATCAGTTGGCGCAGTGGAATCGGCAGGGTCAGTGGTCGTGCCATCGGTTGTTGTAGTGGTTTCGGCTGTGGTGGTAATCGTAGTGGACGATGTTGTTTCGGCTGCAGCCGCCGGGGCTACCATAGTCATAAACAGAGCTACAAACCAGGTCAGAACCTTTCTCATTCCCTAAACACTCCTTTATGCGTAGTTGGAAAAAATTTGAATTCCTTAATGGTGAACATCACCTGTATCGACACTATACCCATTAACCATTTTCCATCTCATGAGTCCTAAGCCCCATTTTTAATTAAAATTAATTCCATAAAAAGTCCTACCCACAAAAACGGTCACTCTCCCCACCGGCTAGATTTAGCCAAAACGGATAAAAATAACATTGAATCACTGAAGGATTTCGAATGATCTTGTAGAATATATTTCTGTTATTTCGTAAAAAAAAGGAGTTCTGCCATGACTATTCGCAAAGCGGTGATTCCGGCAGCCGGACTCGGTACACGCTTTCTTCCCGCTACCAAAGCACAACCGAAGGAAATGCTGCCGATTGTGGACAAACCGACGATCCAATATATTATCGAGGAAGCCGTTGCCTCCGGTATCGAAGATATTCTCATCATTACCGGGCGCAACAAGCGGGCGATCGAAGATCACTTCGACCGTTCCGTAGAACTGGAACTGCTGCTTGAAAGCAAAGACCAACAAGACTTATTGGAAGAGACCAGGCGGATCTCAGACATGGCGAACATTCATTACATCCGCCAAAAGGAAGCACTGGGTCTGGGGCACGCTGTCCTGTGTGCCAGGAACTTTATCGGGAATGAGCCGTTTGCCGTGATGCTGGGTGACGACATTGTGAACAGCACACAGCCTGCTCTCCGCCAATTGATCGAAATTTTTCACCAAAACGGCGCCAGTGTATTGGGTGTTCAGCAGGTGCCATTGGAAGAAACGAATCGTTACGGCATTATCCACCCGGAACAGATCGGGGAACGTTCCTATCGTGTGGATCATGTGGTGGAGAAACCCTCCGCGAATCCGCCATCCCAGTTGGCAATTATCGGACGCTACATTCTGGAACCGGAGGTCTTCAAGTACCTTGAAGCAACAGAGCCCGGAGTGGGAGGAGAAATCCAACTGACCGATGCGATTGATGCTCTCTGCAAATACCACAAGGTCTTTGCATGCGAAATTGCAGGCAAGAGGTATGATATCGGCGACAAGCTCGGGTACCTGAAAGCGAACATCGAATTCGCCCTGCAGCGGGAAGAGATGAAGGGCAAGTTACATGAATACTTGAGTTCTCTTGGCGGCGAATACAAAAAAGATCCCATGTAATAACGGGATCTTTCTTTGTTTATCGTCTGTATCCCTCCGGATGAGTCGAATGCCATTTCCAGGCCGATGCAATCATCTCCCGCAAGGTAAATTGCGGCTTCCAGCCAAGCAATTGTTGGGCCAACGTGGAATCTGCGACCAAGACCGCAGGATCGCCCGGGCGACGTTCCGTTTCCACAACCGGTATCTCTCGTTCCGTCACTTCTTTCGCCATCTCGATCACTTCGCGAACCGAATAGCCATTCCCGGTTCCGACATTCAGCGCTCCGCTGCTCATCCCCTTTTTCAACGCTTCCAGGGCGAGAATATGAGCGTCCGTCAGGTCGAGGACGTGAATATAATCCCGGATACAGGTACCATCCGGCGTATCGTAATCGGTGCCAAACACTTGAATGGCCTCTCTCTTCCCCAAAGCAGTCTGCAGCACCAGAGGAATCAGATGGGTTTCCGGATTGTGGTCCTCACCTATCACCCCGGTCAATTCCGCCCCCGCCGCATTAAAATACCGCAAGGCCACCCATTTGATCCCATGCGCCTGTTCCATCCACTGCAGGGCTTTTTCCACCATCAGCTTCGATTCCCCATACGGATTGACAGGCTTCTTTTCGAGGTACTCCGGAATCGGAATCTGTTCGGGAAGCCCGTAAACAGCCGCTGTGGAGGAAAAAATGATATTGCGCACTCCGCACTCCTTGAGAGTAGTGAAGAAGCGAACACTTTTTGCGGTATTATCCCAGAGATACATCTCAGGATGTTTCATGGATTCGCCCACCAAGCTTTTCGCGGCAAAATGGATCACGGAATCAACACCGTGTTTCTCTACGATACTCGTAACCAACTCATCGTCCGCAATATCACCCTGGTAAAAATGGGCTTCATCCACCAGCACGGCCTGGCGATGTCCCGTCGAGAGGTTGTCCAACACAACCGCTTCATACCCTCGTTTCAACAGCACCTTTACCGTGTGACTGCCAATGTATCCGGCTCCGCCCGTAACAAGTACACAGGACATTTCCCCACCCCATTTCTATTCGACGACCGCCTCGTTCACTTTCTGTCGAAACGTAAAAAGCCGATGCCCAAAATAGTTCGACACAGTATAAACCCCTGTGCTGATCAACACAGCGAGGTTCTCCACGATCTTTGTATCTGCCCGGTCAAAGATCGACAGGAATACAGAGGAGACATGCAATCCAAGCCAGTACGAGAAAGCGTAACAAACCAGAATCACCAGAATAAACTTCCAGAAACTTGCTCTCACGCTGACATCCGACCGGAAAGTGAAACTCCTGTTCAGAAAATAGCTGCACACAGCACCGACACCGTTCCCCAGAAATGTCGACCACCAATAATTCAATTCAAATACATTCAGAAACACATAAATCGACGACAACCCAACGAGTGTGTTGAGAACACCGACCAATAGAAACCGGATAAACGAGTTGTTCATATTTGTACTCTTTCTTCTATGATTCCACGAAGCGATTCAAGTTCCTCCTCCACAATATAGAGAGGCCGGCGCTTCACTTCTTTGTAGATTTTTCCGATGTACTCCCCAATCAACCCTAAACAGACGAGTTGAATTCCGCCAATAAACCAGATGGAAATCATCAGGGATGCCCATCCGGCAATGGTTTGCCCCTGCAGTCTTTCCACAAGCGCGTAAAGAGCCGTAAAAATGCTGACAATGAATAAAATAAATCCTACAAGCGTTACCAAACGGATCGGAGTCACGCTGAAAGAAGTGATTCCATCAAACGCGAACGCCAGCATTTTTCTCAGCGGATACTTCGATTCACCGGCGAAGCGCTCATGTCTGTCGTAGTAGACTTCTGTCGATTTGAAACCGATCAACGGGATCAGTCCACGCAAAAAGAGGTTCACTTCTTCAAAATTGGCCAGGTTCTCCAAGACCCGCTTGCTTGTCAAGCGATAGTCCGCATGGTTATAAACAATGTCAACGCCCATCCACTTCATGAGCTTATAGAAACCCAACGCGGTGTTCCGCTTGAAAGAGGTATCTGTGGCGCGGCTTTTCCGTACACCGTACACCACCTCATACCCCTCATGGAATTTGAGCATGAATTCCCGGATCACTCCGAGATCATCCTGCAGGTCCGCATCTATTGAGATTACACAATCGGAAGTGTTTTTCGCTTTCATCAAGCCTGCAAGCAGCGCTCTCTGATGCCCTGCATTACGGGCCAATTTGAGACCTGTGACAAATCTGTTCGATTGATTGGATTCTTCAATGATGTCCCAAGTCTTATCTTTACTGCCGTCATCAACCAACAGCATTACGCTTTCCTCTGCGATCAGATTCTCTCGAATCAGATCGGTCAGTACTCCGCTTAATCGGCGGATCGTTTCGGGCAATACTTCTTCTTCATTGTAGCAGGGAACCACGATACTCAAGATCGGGGCGCCTCCCGCGTATGTCTTCATTACAAGAATTCACTCCTTACTGTGCATCCATCAACATCTCCGAGTATACCATAATCGAACCCAAATTCTGTAGGTGGGTTTCACCAAATTCATGATTTTACCAATTTCATTTGCTATAATCATAATGTACACAAAAAATAACCACCGGAGGTTGGCAGCCAATGGTGGTTACTTCTTAAGCCACTTCATTTTAAACTAGCTTCACGTTGAGCGGAGGAAGAACTCCACCCAAGGCGGGTTGTATAGAGTCCGAGTGTTCCAGCACTCGGCTCTTTATTATTTTATCCAACTGTAATCAAAAGTTTCCAAACACGAACTTTTTTTCTTTAGCTTCGTAAACATTTTCTTTAGATTCATCATAGCGCACTAACCGAAAAAGTTCAACAGTTCAAACAAGGCTAGATCCGACTCAATAGGACCAGATCAGAAATTTGTTCGACCAGGTGCAAAATGGTATCATTAGTAAGGCATTTTTCGATAGGAAAGGGAAGATTTCAATTGAATTTCAGATCGGATCGACACGTATTCTTTTTTGTGCTGCTGCTGTTTGCTGTAAACAAACTGCTTGTGATGTCCGCGGTGGTGTGGGCAACTAAACATCTGATAGATAATCTTTCAGTAGCAGGTTATCTCAAGTACATAATCATAGACAACTTCTACAAATGGGATTCGGGATGGTATGGAAGCATAGTGGAAAAAGGGTACACCCCGAAGAGTTCCGCTTTTTTCCCACTGTATCCGATGCTTATCTACGCAGGACATCATCTGTTCTCCTTATCGATTCCAATGGCGGGGGCTTTGATCTCCAATCTCGCTTTTCTTGCGATGCTTTATTTTGCATATAAACTGCTCCGCGTCGATTACGAACAAAAAGACGCCCGAAAAATCATGTGGCTGCTTTGCCTGTTTCCGACTTCGTATTATTTTTCGGCAGTTTATACAGAGTCTCTCTTTCTCTTGTTGATGGCTATCACCCTCTACTGCATCCGGACACAAAATTGGACAGGCGCTTTGGCAAGCGGATGGTTTGTCAGCATCACTCGGAATACCGGGGTGTTTTTAACCGTCCCTTACGCACTGGAAACTTTCAAAATCAAAACTTGGGGAGACTTATTCTCTTTCCTTCGCGGCAGCAAGACCCATTGGATCCAGATCCGCTGGAAACCTTTTTTCCTTGTGTTTCTGATGCCGTTACCGTTTTTCGCTTATATGGGATACTTATGGTTCAAGTTCCAGGATTCTTTTGCGTTTATGCACTCCCAGGATCAGTTTGGCCGAGGATCTTTAAATCCGTTTGTAACGATTTATAAAGGATACGAGACCAACCTTGCCTACCTGTTGAAAACCGACCACATCGAATGGTATGGGATCTATTATTTTGTCGAAGTATTCGTGGTTTCTCTCGCCTTGCTCGTCTTGGTGGGAACAATTCGCAAACTACGGTTGTCCTATTGGATAATCATATTATATTCGGTACTGATTCCATTATCGGCACCCGCCAACGGCCAGGTCATTGATTATTTTGTTAGTTTTATCCGCTATTCTTTAGTGATTTTCCCTTTATTTATCGGTCTTTATGAATTGATAAAAGGGAAAAAGCCGCTTTATCTCTTGACGCTTGGAATATTTGCGGTCTTGCTGCTGGCTCTTACTTTCCACTGGTCGGTTGATCAATGGGTTGCATAAGAAAACGTCGAATTTTGTTGTTGATTTTAAAATTTAAATCTGATATCTTGTTGCTACCTCTTTATTAATTGCATTACATTTTTAAATGTAAGGAGGATAGTTCCAGTGAAGGTGTTAATTGTTGACGAATCCACAGTGGCTTACGGGAACATTTCCCTTCTGGTGGAGCGTCTCGGGATCGAAGTCGTGGGGAATGCCACAACAGAACGAGAAATCGAGAGCACCATTGCCCGACATCAGCCGGAACTGGTGCTGATTGACACTCGCTGTTCTTATCTCCAAGGGCCAGACACCATTCGTAAAATCAAACGGCTGAATCCCGGCACAAATGTGGTAGCCATAAGCGTGTTCGAAGATCAACAAGATGTGAAACAAATATTCGAATCCGGAATCAGTGACATCATCACCAAGCCCATCGAATCGGAACGGCTAATTGATTCATTACGTCGCTTGGGATTATTACAGGAACACAGTTCGAAATCCCTGAATGAGTCAGTTAATGTTGAGGAAACTGTCGAAGAAGCTGCTTCCGTGACAGAAGAAAAAGAAACTGTTTAAGGACGATAAATAAAAACGGGTCTTCGTCGAAAAAGCGGAAGATCCGTTTTTGGTTTATTAGTACTTAAACTTTCCTTATCGGACGTAGTCCACCCCGCTGATGAGGGTGGGTGCGTGATTGAAGTCCTTGAACTACCCGGTTGCTTAAGCCAAGGTGAGGCCATCCAGGAAGCCTTAGAGATGATTGAAGATGCAAAACGAGCGTGGTTAGAAGTGGCACTGGAGGATGGTCGCGAGATCCCCGAGCCGGCACGAGACATAGAGGAATATTCCGGGAAACTCAATATCCGGATTCCGAAGTCCCTCCACCGAATCTTGTCCGAGAAAGCGAAAGAAGAAAACGTGAGCCTGAATCAATATATCAATTACCAGTTGTCCCGAGGAGTGGGATATCAACAGAAAAAACCTCTTTAATCCCGGCTATGTGCCGGGATATTTTT
The DNA here is from genome assembly GCF_042652925.1 of Effusibacillus consociatus. Taxonomy (NCBI): domain Bacteria; kingdom Bacillati; phylum Bacillota; class Bacilli; order Caryophanales; family Alicyclobacillaceae; genus Effusibacillus; species Effusibacillus consociatus. Next base: position 15,918 of record NZ_JBHSHC010000153.1, on the reverse strand, counting down.
TCCTACTCCGCCATTATGCACAAGTTTCTGCGGTTGGAATATTTTTCATTTCAATTTATGAAAGGAATTGTTTAGGTTGCATGGTATAGTAATTAACTATTGGTCAAAAACCGGGAGGAACATATCCGAAAACAATCGGGAAATTCAAGAGAGAATGCGGTGAATAAGAAGTGAGGATACTTAAAGGTAATAGCATGTCGTACAAGACGGGTTGTTCGACATGATATTTTAAAAAACGACCAGAACCGACAAATAATTTTTTATTTTTCATTATACCCCAAAAAAATACGATTGGATACGAATATTATATTATTGTCTTATTTAGCTTCTATAAAATATCTTTTAAGCAGTCTTCCACAAAATCGGGGGCTGCTTTTTTCATTTGTTCAACTGTATGCAGATATCGTTGGGTAGTTGTGATTTCTGAATGTCCAAGGGTTTCCTGAACTTGTTGCAATGAAGCTCCGTGAAGTAAGGCTAACGTAGCGTTCGTATGTCTAAGCCAATGAGGGGTCACCTTTTTCACCAATTTGCTTTGTTCACGAGCTTTCTGAATAATTCGCTCCACTTGCCTTGTTGATAGAGGGAAAAGCCGTTGAGAGCGAATAGGCAGTTGGCAGAGTAAGTTCCACAATGTTTGCGGTACTTTCACTTCACGTTGTTTTCCTCCCTTCCCCTCCATCACTGTTAACCAAACAGAAGTTTCCGCCGGATCGGTATGAAAATGTCCCCATTCAATAGATACCAACTCTGACACCCGCAGCCCCAATAAAACAAGCGTTAAGCCAAGCAGATAATCACGATACCCCTGTTTTCTTAATTGATTCAATAGCTGTGTAAGTTCTCGCTTGGTGAGATAGTGATTTTTGCTGGTTATCGGCACTTTAGCTGTATGTACAGAGGTTGTCGGATTATGGGAAAAAACACGAATATTAGGGTCACTTCCCCATTTGTACAGGGATCGCAACGGGTCGATCAGACTGGCCACTGTTGCGGGAGCCAGAGATTTGCGACTTTTGCTGCAAAAGCCTTGCTCTAAGGAAATCTTATACACTTCAATTTCTCGCCATGTAATTTCACGTAGAGGTTTGAAAGAAATGAATTCACGGAATTGATCAATGGCTCGACTATAATTGCGACGAGTATACCGGGAGCGATTACATGTCGTTAAAAATATCTCAATGATTTGCTCATCTGAATATTCTTCGGTGTATTCCGTATAATTGGAGACTGGAAGCGACATGATTCCTTGCTGTATCATGAATTCTTTTATCCCCCTTCTTTGTGTCGAACAACCCGTCTTGTACGAACTTCATTTTACTCCAACATTTTACTCCAAAAACAAGAAAGGAAAAGTAACCGTGAAAGAACAAGCCAATCTGGAACAACTAAAAAAACGAATAGAGGCAATACGGGGACAACTTCATGTTGCTTTTCAAAGCAAGAGGGCATTTTCTGATCCGGATGTTTATCGTCTAAGCCTAGACCTGGATGATCTTATTGTAGAATACCAAAACCGCAGCCGATTGGATTTCAGGCAGATTAAATCATTGAGGTGAGGTAATGAATGGAAATTTATGGAATGGAATCGAATTGTTCCCTCTGTACCAAAGGATTGTGCGCTTAACCCAGTCTTCAACTGACTTTGCGTATGAAGCGACGATTCGAGGAAAAGCGGCTTCCGGGAAGTATCTTTTGCCTTCTGTATTATTTCGGCAAGCGCAAGGAAAACAGATGTTGTTAGATTACAAGGCACGGCATATCGCAATTCGTGAAGCTGCTTCGTTTATCAAAGACTCCCTCTTGTTTCTCAACTGCCACGCTCTGTCGTTACAAGCGGGATTTATTTTTGAAGATGTAACGAAGCTGGAACTTCCAATCCAGCAATTAGTATTGGAAATCACCGAACAAACCCGCATTGATAATGTAGAGTCTTTAAAACAAGAGTTGACCGCGTTACGGGAACTGGGCATGAAGGTCGCACTTGATGATTTTGGTGCAGGCTTTTCAAATTTTTGGCTTGTTGAAGCACTAGAACCTGACTATATCAAGCTTGATCGATCCATCACCGCCAATGTGGATCTGTCAGATCAGGCTCGCAGGGTCATCGAAGGCATGGTGGCATTTGCTGATAAAGTCAAAATCCAACTCATCGCAGAAGGCATTGAAAGAGAAACACAGAGAGATATATTGCTGGAACTGGGTGTTACGTACGGACAGGGGTTCTTCCTTGGTCATCCGTTCGCGCTTCCAAAAACACAACAACTATGAGGGAAAAAATGGCTAGAATCGAGGGTAACTCATCAAAGGGACGAGGCCCAATGTGTGAAGGAACGGGACATTCACACATGGGCCTCGCCACCCACTATGAGAATTCAGGCTGCACCAACAACGGTGCAACTAGCAATCAATGTAACACAAAACGCCCCTTTCCTCAACGAAAAAGGGGTTAGAAATTTATTACAAACGCCAATTTTCAGATTTTACCAGTTTTCTCTACGAAAAAACCGTGGTAAAATTTTAATAGAAAAAGCAAAGGTGAGCGTCTTCACCCTTTTGTTTTTTCTCCTCTTAATCTTTAGGGTCTGGGTACGAACCAGATCCTCTTTTTTTCTGTTTATATCTTTTTTGTTTATGCATTATTATTTGTGTGTTCTTATATTATATCAATCGACAAAATATTTACATAGGCCCTAAGTCCTATTTAGTTCGGTAACTATCGTTAAGTTAGTGACGATTTTCCTGTCGTGCCAATTCTTTCATATAGGTCTGAAGAACTAAATAAATTCTTGCATCCAGCAACAGCATCCATATAATTTGTTATGTGGCCACATTGCCATCATCCATAGGAGAGGGGAATTTCCGTTGAAACTATTTAGGGCTTGCTGAACACTTTCGATTGTAAGCCACTTGGGGCTGACGGAATACGTTGAATAGAAATCTGAAAAACGGCAAAAAGAAAATCCGCAGCTTGCGTTCGAAATTCATCGCAAGCAGTTGCAGCGCAATAACCGTCTCACTTGACTCACGGAGGCGTGCTAGAATACGCCCCAGACCGAAGGAGCGTTTCCCTTCTCAGAATTTCCCTTTGATAGCATTTCGTGCCGATGCATCCCGTCGCCTGATTTCGATCACGTTCCTCTTCTTTTTTCGGACGACCGTGACTCGGACCGCTTCAAGGCGGTATAGTTCGGAAATAATGAGCAATTGCGGTATTGCCAAGCATTCAGTCTTTCAATCCACTTTTTGAGGCGAGGATTTCCACAAGCGGGAGATTGCGCGACACGTAACGAAGCTGTTTGCCTATTGCTTTGCGAATGACTTTGACACCGGCCAGGCGTTTCTTGGCAACCCCAAGGTAACGTTTGTGGGCCGCTTGACGATACGTTCTTGATTTCCTAGCTTCACCGACGAATGGCTGATGCAACCAACCCATCGATGATCTGATCGAGTTTCTCCCGTGCTTCGTCCCACAACTTCAAGTCGGTGGGATACGAGATGTTCACCGGTGCGCATGTCGCGTCGAGGATCAAGGTGCCTTTATTATGGGGTTGCTCATCGCCAAAGCAAGTATTGATAGTACGGGTTTTTCGTGATCTGATGGACGGTCTACCGGTCATCAAGTTTCATACGCTCCTGAATCTAAAGCGCACCCAGCCATGCGGACCGACAAAGGAATTTGACCGCACATCGATTTCTTGAATGGACTTGGCGCATTTATCTTCTGCGCGCCAATACGGGATCATAGCGCCAATTGGCCCCCATCGATTGTCTTGATTCAATTTGCCTCCAAAGGGTAAGAAATGTTCCAATAGCTAAATTTGGCTTTCGATTTTACGGTACATAATTGGCTCTCTCCAAGTGCACAATTTTCCAGGAAAATCTCGCGATTTACTTGTACTTTATTTTCGACTTGAAAGTCTTCAATCCCTTGTAAAACCTGAAGAAATTCACTATTCAGCAAGCCCTATTTAATTCTCCAAACAGCTCGTCTATTGTCGTAAATAACCCTGGCCCCACATCACTCCAAAATAGTAATGGTATATAATCATCCAGTTTGAGGCTGGATCTCAATCACTTGCTGTCCAAGGAACTCCGAAATCAACCGCACAGATACCAAGTCCAGCTCGAAGTAATTTGAGCTGTAGCATCAATGTGACTGTTTCCCCGTTTCCCTTCATAGTAACACTTCCAATTGGATGTATATGATAACCGCAGTTGGAGAATAATTGACCCATTCGACTTTGGAGCCCAAAACTTAAGATACGGCACGAACAGGTATCATCGTAGACCAAACAAGGGTGTTGATGGGAGATAGTTATTTCTGAATTGCTTGTTGCAATGCTTTCAATTCTTCAAGTGAAAAGCGAGATAGTAAATCTTGCTTCATCGCTTGTTTCTGTTCGGGAGTCAAATTTTCTTTGTTTCGATATTGGTTCGCATAATTTATAATATCTTCGGTTGAAAATTTCGATGCAGCATAGGAGATCACTTCTTCCTTATTTTTAAACTGCACATTTTGCCCCGCACCATTACCGTCAGACCCTGCGGAACTTGGGACATTCTGTAACCCCGCTTTGGCAATGGCTTCATCGATGGTTTTCTTAACTTCAGGATCTTCTGTCAGTTTTACTACTTCATTAGCGAGCTTGTTAGTGACATAAGCCTTGGCGCCCCATGCCCCTCCGAGAATAACTACTCCAACAACACTGAGAATCACCAATATTTTTTTCATGTGTAAAATTCCTCCATCCAGCGTGTCATTCCGTTTTTTCACTATTTAAGAACTCCCGCAATCCTTCCCTCCAATGCCGCAAATCCTGAAGTCCATTTAATCGGATCGACATATGATCCAAAACAGAATAGCCGGGGCGGGGAGCTGGCCGCGGAAAATCCGGCGTAGTACAAGGATGAACGTTTATTTTAATTCCTGCTTCTTCAAAAATCGCAACCGCGAACTGATACCAGGAACAAGTTCCCGAATTTGAAGCATGATAGGTTCCATATAACTCTGTCCCTATTAATTCTTTAATAAAATGAGCCAAATCCACGGTGTAAGTTAGGGAACCGATCTGATCATTCACAACCATCAATTCATCACGCTCTTGGGCTAATTTCAACATTGTCTTGACGAAATTTGTCCCATGCTTTCCATACACCCATGAGGTTCTAACAATGAAGTAGCGACTCGAAAAAGCCTTAACAAACTCTTCCCCGATTAACTTTGATTTGCCGTAGACATTAACTGGATTTGGACTATCAAACTCGGTATAGGGGGAGCCTTTCTTTCCGTCGAAAACATAATCAGTGCTAATATAGACAAGTTTTGCGCGGACCTTCTCGGAGGCAACAGCCACATTTCTCGTTCCAACCGCGTTAACCAAATAAGCAGCCTCCGCATCCTCTTCAGCCTGATCCACCTTGGTATATGCTGCCGTGTGAACCACGACATCCGGCTGAACTTCTTGAAGAATTTGGTCCACGTGTTGATAGTTTGTTATATCAAGTTCCTCCCGGGCAAAAGGAAATACTTCGTACCGCTTGGAATCAATTTTTAATAGCAGGCTCAGATCTGACCCCAATTGCCCTCCTGCCCCGGTAATCAGAACTTTCATCTGTCACTCTCCTGCCTGGCCTCTACATATTGGCCATATTGTTTTTGGTAATATTGCATGTACTCGCCGCTTTTTATCCGTTTCCACCAGTCTCGATTCTCCACGTACCATTGAATCGTTTGTTCAATTCCCACCTCAAGCGTGTATTTCGGCTTCCATCCCAATTCCGTTTGAATCTTTGTGGAATCAATCGCATAACGGCGGTCATGTCCCAACCGGTCAGGAACAAAGCGAATCAAGTCCTCTGGCTTGCCTAACGCCTTCAAGATGTGTTTTACAATTTCAATATTCGTCCGTTCATTGTTTCCGCCTATGTTATAGACTTCTCCAAGCTTGCCCTTGTGAATGACCAAGTCAATCGCCGTGCAATGATCGTCAACATGCAGCCAATCTCTCACATGAAGACCGTCTCCGTAAACAGGTAATTCCATATTCTCCATCGCGTTGGTCACCATCAAAGGAATTAACTTCTCAGGACACTGATACGGCCCGTAATTATTGGAACAACGAGTTATATTTGCCGGAAGTCCATAGGTTTCATGGTACGCACGCACTAACAGATCCGCGCTTGCTTTGCTGGCCGAGTACGGGCTGTTGGGCGCCAAAGGCGTGTCTTCTGTAAAATACCCCGTCTCGCCCAGAGTGCCGTATACTTCGTCAGTGGAGACCTGGATATATTTTTTCACGTTATACTTTTTAGCCGCATTCAGAAGTACTTGTGTTCCGCAAACATTGGTTTTCACGAAAATGTAAGGATCTGTAATACTTCGATCCACATGGGATTCAGCAGCAAAGTTAACGATCACATCCACTCCACCAGCAACAATTTGATCTACCAGTTCTCGGTCACAAATGTTACCGTGGACAAATGTATAGGCTCGATAGTTCTCTATGTTTTTTAAGTTTTCCAGATTACCTGAGTAAGTTAATAAATCCAAATTAATAATTTGATAGATTGGATACTTGTCCACTATATAGCGGATAAAGTTGCTTCCAATGAATCCAGCCCCACCGGTGACCAATAATTTCATTCTATCTCACCCTTTGTATCAGAAGTTAATCTCCGCATCTTTCAGCTTTGGCTGTTTTTTATCTTTTTCAGAAAGTATTGGGTTAGTTGTTGGCCAAGAGATTCCCAACGCATGGTCATTCCATAAGATCCCTCGGTCATGCTCCGGTGAATAAAACTCATCCACTTTGTAGAGAACCTCGGTATTCGCTTCCATCGTACAAAATCCATGTGCAAATCCTTCAGGTACAAGCAGTTGCTGCTTGTTCTCCGCACTTAAAGTTACCGCAATCCATTGACCAAAAGTTGAAGAATGTCTTCGAATGTCTACCACAACATCATAGATTGCACCCTTTACGACTCTAACCATTTTTGTTTGAGCCTTTGGATACAATTGATAATGAAGTCCTCTAATTGTTCCTGCTTCCACTGACAGCGAATGATTGTCTTGAACAAAGTCATAATCCAAGCCCAGTTCCTGACATTTTCGTTTGTGATAACTCTCCATAAAAAAGCCGCGAGAATCTTCAAAAACGTCCGGTTCTATAAGAAGTACCCCATCCAGTTTGGTTTCAATAATCTTCATGCCATACTCATCCCTATACATTTAAGTTGCCAAAATGAACCCCAAAATCGAGACCGTTCGCCAATTCGTTCGCTTTCACCATCGAACCGTGAGTTCCTGCGTCTGTCCACCAACCATGTAAGACATCATAAGTCAGCTGGTTTCGCTTAATATACGCGTTGTTGACATCCGTAATTTCCAACTCACCACGAGCTGAAGGCTTCAGGGCTTTAATAATCTCGAAGACATTGTGATCATACATATATATACCAGTCACCGCATATCTGCTTTTTGGATTAGCGGGCTTTTCTTCAATCGAAATAATCTGATCCTTATCCAATTCCGGGACGCCGTACCGTTCAGGGTCATGAACTTCTTTAATCAGGATTTTTGCACCCTGACCTTGCATTTTAAATTTCGTAACATAAAACGAAATATCGTCGCTAAACACATTATCTCCCAAGACCACCGTCATAAGATCATTCCCGACAAACCCCTCAGCCAAGCCTAATGCCTGCGCAATTCCACCTGCCTGATCCTGAACCTTATAAGTGAAAGTTACTCCGAACTCATATCCGCTTCCCAACAGATTAACCACATCCCCCATATGTTCCCTGCCGGTGACGATGAGAATGTCTTTTATATCCGCTTGTCTTAACTTATAAATCGCATGATAGATCATCGGGTACTTACCGACAGGTAGTAAATGTTTATTCGTGACTTTCGTCAAGGGATACAATCGGGAGCCTGTTCCCCCAGCGAGGATGATTCCTTTCATGTCCTATTCCTCCCGAGATTTTTTTACTGCTATTCTCTTGAAGCTGCTATCTCCCTATGGGATAACTTCGACGCTTGACAATGAGCTTCAACTTCGTCCCATGTAATATAGAGCCGTACTATATCCTCCTCGATAAGCTCACTGCCCGTTTGCACTTCAATGAATTGAAGATCGGTAATTGCCTTAATCGCGTGTTTAGCGCCAGCCGGTATTCGCAAGACGTCCCCCGATTTAACAAGACAGATTTCGCCGTTAAGCGCGAATTCACCCTCACCGCTGATGATCGTCCATACTTCACTTCTTTTAAAATGCAATTGGTAGCTTAAGTTCTTTCCGGCTGAAATACCGATTCGTTTCGTTAGAACTTCACATCCTTCAGCAAACCTAGTGTAATCCAAGACTCGGTACCAACCCCAACGCCTTTCTTCATACATCGGTCTTTGGTCGAAATCAGCCACCAATTCCTTAATCCGTGGACTGGAATTCTTCTCTGTTACCAGGATCCCATCGGGGCTTGCAGCCACAACTACATTCGACAGCCCAAGAACCGTCACAGGAATATCCAACTCATTGATCAAGTGGGTGTTAACCGAATCGTCACTGATAATGCCTTTTCCAATCACTTCAGTTGCCATCTCTTCAGTCAGCGTATTCCAAGTGCCGAGATCTTTCCAATACCCGTTATACGGTAGGACCACAATATGATTTGCTTTTTCTACCACCTCATAGTCAAAACTGATCTTGGGCAACTTTTTATATTGCTCCAGCAACTCTTCATATTGAATCGGGAACCCTTTTTCAGTTAGTAATGAGAGGAGGTACCCGAGCTTAAAAGCAAAGACACCGCAATTCCAAAGGGCTTGTTGATTCATTAACTCTTTAGCCTGTTCTTCGCTTGGCTTCTCTTTAAAATGACTCACATTCGCAACAGAATTTCCTATTTGGTCAGTTTCAGGGATAATATAGCCGTACCTTGAAGATGGATAGGTTGGGGTAACGCCAATAAGAGCCAAATTTGCCCCTGATGAAACCAGCACATCCTCCAGATCTTGGACCCTGCGAAAAAATCGGTCTTCTACATAAGGATCGACAGGCAGAATCGCGATAACTTCATCCATAACCACGCCTTTAGCCGAATACAAATATACAGTAGCTAACGCAATCGCAGGAAACGTATCCCGTCTTTCCGGCTCTAAAATAAGGGGAGCTTCATTACCCAATTGGCTTTGCATCATATCAAGCTGCGCTTTACTTGTGGCTATCACAGCAGAGTCAGCTAAACCAACCGATTTTAATTGACCCCACACTCGCTGGACCATAGACTCGAGTTGGCCATCCTTATTCTCCAAGACCTTGAGGAATTGCTTCGATCGAGAGTCGTTGGACAGCGGCCATAAGCGCTTTCCGGAACCACCCGATAACAGTACGAGTTTCAATATCCTCACCCCTTACATTTAGTAGTAAACTCTTTGTTTATCCGTAAACAAGGCAACTTGTTCCCCCACATACCTCCGAAATTCTTGCTGAAATCTTTCAGTAGAAAAACGCAAAGAATTGTCTCGACAATCCTGAGGTATAATCCCGCCGCCATCCCGATCAAAAAGCTTCACGGCATCAACAAGAGAGGACCAAGTTTGCTCGTTAAAAAATACGCCAGTAGGGTTATCAGCATTTAGTCCCCGGATTGTCTCCAGAGCCCCACCTTTGCCATACGCTATAACCGGTGTTCCACACGCTTGGGCCTCAACCGAGGTGATTCCGAAATCCTCCTCTGCCGCAAATACAAAAGCCCGTGCATGCTGCATGTAATCTTTTAATACATGGAAGGGTTGGTAGCCTAAAAGAGTAACATTCTTCCCTGCTTTAGCGCAGACTTTTTCAAAATCAGGCCCATCACCAATGACAACCAGCTTTTTATCCGGCATTTGCGAAAATGCTTCGACAATCAAGTCGATCTTTTTATAAGGAACCATTCGAGAGGCCGTCAGATAGAAATCTTCCTTGCTGTCGCAGAAAGTAAACGCCTCAACATCTACCGGGGGATAAATTACGTCAGCATCCCGGCCATAAACCTTATGAATCCGCCGGGCAATAAATTGAGAGTTGGCCACGAATCGATCAACACCGTTTGCCGTCCGGTAATCCCATAGCCGAATCTTATATAACAAATATTTCGTTAGCCAACCTTTGACACCTGTATCCAAACCGGATTCTTTCAGATACTGGTGTTGCAGATCCCAGGCGTAGCGGATAGGGGAATGGACATAGGAAATATGCAACTGATCCGGTCCCGTTAATACTCCTTTCGCTACTGCATGGGAACTGGAAAGGACAAGATCATATCCGGATAAATCAATCTGCTCCACAGCGAGCGGCATTAAGGGGAGATACTTTCGAAATGTGCTTTTGGCAAAAGGGAGATTTTGTATAAAGGTAGTTTTGACAGGCTTGTCCAGAAGGAATCCTCTTTGACCTTCGGGCAAGAAATCTACAACGCTAAACAAATCCGCTTCGGGGAAAAGCTTAATCATTTGCTCAAGAACTCGTTCTGATCCTGCGTAGGTATCAAGCCATTCATGGACGATTGCAATTTTCATTATAAATCCCCTTATCGCTAAATAAGTTTAAACTTACAATATTTTATTTAGTTAATTTATTTGATTTATATGCATTAACATCAATTATCGATGTTGCAGCAATAGTCATCCCAAAAATAAACCAGATATGACCAAATACATAAGTAAAACCTGTCAACACGTTGATAAATAAACAAGTTATTAATGAAGCTGCCAAAGCTCCGGCCCAACACATTATTCCATCAGATTTAGTTCCATTGTTGTACCTTTTAATTGAAAGCAAAAGACGATTTAGTATATACCAAGTCATCATGATGAATAAAACCAAGCCAAGGATACCCGTATTCACTAAAATATTTACTATCAAATCATGCGATGTCACACTTCCCCAGCCAACACCGAGAAAAGGGTAATCTAAAAAGTACTCCCAGGCTGTTTCGATCGAGGCAAGTCTCTCCAATCCAGAGCCGGTATTCAATTTATCGAATAAAAGGTTACTAGTAAGAATTTGTACTTTAGGAGTAACAAGATATATGACGCCACACACTAACGTGAGACTTATTATCCCCCAAATACGAAGTAGACGAAACTTCAGCCGAAATGAGATTAAAAGGATTACAAAAAGCATAACTAAAAGGCCAATGTATGCGGTAGCAGCAGTAGACAAAATTAAAATGGAGCTCATTATAACCAAAGAGAATCTGTCTAAAAATGGAGATAGAATGGTCCGCTTAGTTAAAACTGCAACTAAGACTATTGGAACGACAGTTAACAAAAACTGAGACAAAATCGATGGTTCAACCGCTACAGATGAAATTCGTTTAAGATTAAGATCCAAAAATTCTCCAGTAAAGCCTTGTGCCGCTGGATTAATGTTATTATTGAAAATAAAATATGGATATGGAATATCTATTTTGTCAAATATAAACTGTAACCAGCCCCACAAGCTAACGAATATCCCCGATAAAACATACGCTTTGAGACTTGAAACGAATTGAGAGAGCTGTGTATTTTTAGTAGCCACCAATATTGTAATAATAATTCCGTAAGCTAGATATAAAGTTTGTGTAATATGACGCGAAGTGAAAGTAAGGGCTGTAACCTCTGAACTATAGAGATTGGCCGACTCTACCAAGAGGTCACCGTCGATCATAATAGGCATAATCAATGACACCAAAACAATTGTCATAAATGCCATCAACAAGATGATTGAAAAACTTTGTAATGCTGGCACTTTTATATTTCCGGATTTAATAGTTTGAAGTAATACACTGACGATCCATAAGAAGCCACAAAACATGGCTATCTGTAATCCAGAACCTGATGAGGCTGATTCAAAGTTAGCTACTGCTGTTGCAGAAAACGGTATAAAAAAAACCATCAGGATATAAAGCCATCGAGGGGCCATTAAAAATAGTAATAAGCTTACCGGAATGAGAATCCATCCTATTGCTGTTATAGTCATTCCTTGCCCCCTTTCTAATTTAAACCAACCAATGACTACTCTTTGGAGAGAACAATCTTGAAGAGCATATTCACTCTCTTAAATTGACCTCTAAGAATGTAATTGATCATCCTGACTAAAAAACCCAAATACAAAGTAGGTAGGCACCAAGGGAAAAACTTACGTGTGTAAACTAGACGACTTTTAACCGCGTGATATTCTGCGATATAACTTTTTTCTTTACTCCTAATATGGCTGCCTCCTATTGTGGCACCTTCCTTGTGATAAACAACACTACTAGGTTCATATAACAGAAGATAACGATTCCCAGCTCGTGTTGACCAGTCAACTTCTTCACAATAAAGAAAATAGTCTTCACTTAAAAGTCCGACATCATTTAAAAAGGAACGAGAAACAAGCATGGATGCTCCCACCACATAATTCATTCGTGATTCAATATCGTGAACATCAATGAAATCTTTTAAATTCTCTAAAGCACCAATATGTTTAGCTAATCCAATCCACTTGTTATATCTTGCCCCTCCATAAGCCTGAACCTTATCTGGCTGATGATAATAGAGTAGTGTTGATCCACATATCCCGGCTTCTGGTATTTCCTTTATTCGCTGAATCATTTTCGTGAGTGCATCGGTCTTGATTAAGGTATCGTTATTTAGCAACCATACATACGCAAAATCATTCCGAGCCAAGATATAGCGCAATCCTACATTATTGCCACCCGCAAACCCCAGATTGGCTCCATTTTGAATCAAAATCAATGGAACATTCTCATCCTGGGAATTACCACCGGCTTCTGCATTCTTCCGATCATACTCAATGTAATGAATAGGCTTGGCAACGGGAGGAAAGGTGAGGTATCGAAGCTCCTCGCTTTCCCACATTAATGTTTCTAAACGTCCCTCAGCCCAAGCCTTAATATAATCTAACGAATCATCCTGAGATTGATTATCACAAACGATCACTTGGTAATTAGGGTGGTCGTTACGAAACACGGTTTCCAAACATTCTATAGTATCTTTCCAGCCGTTCCAATTAAGAATAAGAATATAAATCTTGTTCATATTACTCATGAACCACCCAATATAAACTTATATATTTTTACAAACCAGCGCGGCCTGTTATATGCTTGTTTAGGTATTTGTTGTAATATAAACTTGCCAAATAAACTAAGTCCAAAATATATACATAATCCTCGAATTATCGCTCCATCAAGAATTGCCTTTTTTATATAACCTTTACATCTCGAAAATTCGCCTCGTCCATAGGATTTTGCAGCCTCACCCAGAAAAAAAACCGTTCGTCTCTTTTTTACATAACGATGCAACTCTGGATATCTTGCTTCAACAACACCTAGAACTAGCATCCCTTCTTCGAACCCATTATGTTTTGAGAGAGGACTACTAGTTATGTTGTTATCGTGTCGCCTGTATTTTCCTAAAACCTCATTGATAACAACACACTTGCCTTGTCGAAATACTTCAATATCAAACAACCAATCATTGGTATATTTCAATCTATCATCAAATCCATGAGTTGGAACCGCAGCTGATCGGATCATCATTGTTGAAGGTAACATTAAGTAACTTGCATCGAATAATAATTCAATACCCCCTTCTCTCAATCCGCGTTTCCCGTTGTATAATTCACTGAAAAGCCCTAATATTTTTCCACTGTCAGATTCGAACACTTCTGCATCATGACAACAACCTACAGCATCCGGCCGACTTTTCAGCAGTTCAACTTGTTTTTCTATCTTTTCCGAAAACATCAAATCATCGCCACCCAACCACGCGATAAAATCCCCGGAAACAACGTTTAAACCCCTGTTAAAATTGCTGGCGATCCCTGTATTTTTATCACTCATCACAAGTTTAATTTTGTCAGGATGCTGGGACCCATATTTTTGGAGAACTTTTTGTGTTCCGTCTGTCGAGCCGTCATCTGTAATGATAATTTCAATATTTGAGTAGGTTTGATTCAGAACGCTGTTAATCGTTTCATGAACAAAGTCCACCTGATTGTAAGTAGGAATAATCACACTGACTTTTGGTTCCACTAGAATCTTTGTCTCCTTTTCAGATAATGAACTAAACTGTTTCGCTCGGACTTGGCTGTTCCAGATAAGACAAACCCACCAAGTATACAAGTAAACAAAACAACCTTCATCCAATCAATAGATTGCTCGTTCCACGACAAGGCACTGGCAATAATTATCAATATCAAACCAAAAATCCATGTTGACTTTTCGCGTATAGTTAATCGCAATCCATGTCGTGTTTTTGAATACCAATAACAAAAAGCCAGATAGATTACATACAAAACAACAAAAACAATCCCGACTATCCATATTTGGCCAAACACAAATAATGCCAGCCATGCACCTATTGCCATACCCATATTCCATAGAAACTCTGTCTTGAAAAACATCCGCATGTCCCCATATGCCAACATAGGGGTTGCCAGAACCCATGCAATTGCCTTGAGATAATCACCAAGTAACATCCATTGAATGATTTCTAAAGCGGGAAAGAATTCTTTTGTATAGAGCAAAGATATCACTGCAGATTTACCTAAAATCATTACTGTGATAAGCGGAACGACCAGTATTAGCATGATTCTAAAGACTTGAGCTATTAGTGCAGAGCGTCCTTCAATATCTTTGGTGGCGGATAAAACAGGCATATAATAGGTACCCAATGAACCTAGAAGTATCATCAGATACGTGCTGTTTAAGGTCCACGCCACATCAAAAATACCTGCTCCTGTTAACCCTCCGTGACGCACAAACATCGCTCGTACCAAAAGCAGTGTTCCTGTGCCTATTAGTCCGGTAAGGATAGTCACTCCGGCAAATTTTAGAAAGTACAGCGCAGCATCCCGGTCCCATAATCTTCGCCAATTCGCGAATAAAGGCGAAAGCCAACCACCCCGCCATACAAACCCGAATCCTGCCATCAAACCAGTAAAACTGGTTACCCATAACAATAGTAAGAGTCCCCAAGGATTCCCCACTAACACGACTAAGGGGAAAGCTGTTATAGCGGCTACTGCGCTGCTGAAAACCTGTACTAGTGCCAATCGTCCCAAGGCACGATAACTGTTAAGCAATCCGCCTAGAAATATGACCGCAGCAGCAAACAATATAGAGGGAATTAAACCACGAATCAGCCATACCGATTGGACGTCTGCGCGATCTAAAATCAGGTTAGCTAGTCTAGGGGCCGCAAACCATACAATAAGACTAATAGTACCGGTCATTAACACAAACAGACTAGCTACCGTTACGATATATCGAGTTTGACTTGAGTCTTCCCGAGTACTCAATCCTTGTACGAGAGCAGTATTCCCCTGCATGGTTGCCAGGCCAACCAAAGTTTGTTGTGTTTGACGCAAAAGCGAGAAAAGCCCCACACCGGCCGGACCACTAACTACCGCAATAACCTTTGTAGCAATGACACCAAAAAGTATTGCAGCAACTGATCCTCCACCTGTTTTCAAAAACGCTTTGAGTAAATTGCTCATTTTTTAAGTCTCCACAATCGTTACTTTTTCACCTATATTGATTTAAAATCTCAACAACCTTTTCGGCTTCATTCCTACTTAGTACAGGACTTATCGGTAAACTAAGGACTTGATTGTTTATCTGCTCTGTAAGAGGTAAGTGCAACTCATTCCATTCACTGTAAGCCGCCTGCTGATGAGGTGGAATCGGATAGTGAATGATCGTCTGAACCCCATGATCAAAAAGGTACTTCTGCAGTCTATCCCTTTCTTTTGTTCTAACTACAAACAAATGCCACACATGCGATTGTGGTTCCGTTACGCTGGGCAAAATTATCTTTTCATTTTTATACCCATTCCTTTCGCTTCGCTCAAGGCACAAAACGGAATGAAATCCGTTAACCTTGAG
>NZ_JBHSHC010000152.1:0-16301 GCF_042652925.1 Effusibacillus consociatus | reverse complement strand
GTCTTGTGTACGGCTTATTTGGTATGCGCTTTTTCTTGGATACGTGCATTTGCTAAGGATTTCAGACTTTTTACTGCCATTCTTATCGGGACAATAGTAATTAGCTATTGGTCAGCCAAGAGAGGAACATCCGCACCTCAATTCTATTCTGCCGCAGGAAGTCTGACCGGCACCCAGAATGGATTGGCAATTGCGGGTGACTTTATCAGTGCAGCCTCTTTTTTGGGAATCACAGGGGCTATTGCGATACACGGCTTTGACGGTTTTCTTTATTCGATCGGCTTTCTGGTTTCCTATTTTCTCCTTCTGCTTATAGCAGAGCCCATTCGCCATTTAGGGAAATTCACTCTCGGCGATGTAATCTATGCACGCTTTCCGTCGAACAGGCTCCGATTCATAATTTCGTTAAATACGATTCTCATTTCTGTTTTATATATGGTTCCACAGCTGGTTGCTGCAGGTCTTCTTATTCACTTGTTGCTCGGCATCAACTACACGTTCGCCGTACTGGTTACCGGTATTTTGATGACCCTGTACGTCGTTTTCGGGGGAATGGTTTCCACTTCCTGGATACAGATTATAAAAACGGTTTTGCTTATGTCCGGAACTGTTCTGATCTCGATGATCGTATTGTCTCGATTCGATTGGAACGTATTCAGCCTGTTTGAACGAGTGAAAGAAACGAATCCCTATGGAGCGCAGTTTTTCAACCCGGGAAATCTCTTTACCAGCCCACTGGAAACATTGTCGCTTATCTTTTCTCTCGTCTTGGGAACAGCCGGATTGCCGCATATTTTAAACCGTTTTTTTACTGTAAAGGACGCACAGGCTGTACGTAAATCAGTGATAACGGCGACTTGGATAGTAGGGATATTTTATTTGATCACACTGATTTTGGGGTTGGGTACCGTCTGTTTTGTAGGATGGAGCCACCTGGTTTCTGTTGACCCGTCAGGCAATTTGGCCGCTCCAATGCTTGCTTCCGCATTAGGGGGAGACTTCTTTATGGCGTTTATTTCGGCCGTTGCATTCGCGACGATTTTGGCGGTTGTAACCGGCTTACTGCTCTCGGCTGCATGTTCATTTTCGCATGACGTGTACAATCATTGTCTGAAGAAAGGGACAGCATCAGAGGCAGCCCAATTGCAAATAGCAAAGGCAGCCGCAGCCGTTATCGGTCTTATTTCAATTCTTTTATCGTTAAGCATGAAAAACATCAATGTGGCATTTCCTGTGTCAGTTGCATTTGTAGTTGCCGCTTCAACCAATTTGCCGCTTCTTTTATTTACATTATATTGGAAGCGTTTCAATTCTGCGGGAGCGATAACAGGAATGATAACCGGAATGGCGGCATCCTTGATTTTTGTTCTTTTTGGGAACCTGAATTATCCCGGTATTCTAGTGATTCCTCTCAGTTTCCTGGGGGCCTTGGCAGGTACGGTGTTTTCCAAACAGCCCGTTGATGAGGAAGGATTTCTAAGAATATTTGTCCACTCACAGACCGGAATTCAAACAAATCCAACACAGGAGGCCGGTCGATGGGAGAACTGACTGTATATTTGTTTGAGCGGGTTGGTTTGATGTTGATTCTGGCTTTCATGCTGACTCGTGTTTCATTGTTCCGCTATTTATTGGACCGAAAAATCAGTTGGGAAACAGTTGTTTTTCACTCCATGATTTTCGGAACATTCGCCGTTATAGGAATTCAATTCGGTGAGTTACTGGATGAGGCAAGCACTATTCCTCACTCGTTCGAATCGAAACTGATTCAGGTAGAAACACTCGTTGGATCTGCATTGATATTTATCGTGATCGCCGGATTATTAGGGGGTCCGTTTGTAGGTTTCGGTGCAGGAGCCATCACCGGTTCGTATGTCTGCTTTTTTCTGGGAGAAGTGGCGTTCGCAAGCAGTATCATCCATCCTATAGCCGGAATACTGGCAGGGCTAACGGCCCGTTTTTTCTCGCAGGAACGTTTCATTGCTCCGGCCAAAGCGATGTTTATCGGGATGTTTCCGCCAATTTTACACATGGGACTCTTATTGATTTTTACGACCACACCTGAAAAATCGGCTGCACTCGTGAATACGATTGGGTTACCCCTAGTGATCACGAACAGTATAGCGATTGCGATTTTTACAACCATGATTCGGGTCGCTCTCAGTGAACAGGAGCAAGGAGCTGCAATGGAAACACAACGGGCGTTACGGATTGCGGAGGAGGCCTTGCCTCATCTGAAACAAGGTTTGGGGATCGAAACCGCTGCCGACATCGCTCGATTGCTGCAAAATGAATTGAAGATTGCCGCAGTGTCGATTACAAACAAGCACCAGGTTTTGGCCCACATCGGGCTTGGCTCCGATCATCATAAACAGGGAGAAATGCTGCAAACGCACTTGTCCCATACCGCATTAACCATCGGTGAAATCCAAATTGCGGTAAACCGTGAACAAATTCAGTGCATCCAGCCAGATTGCCCATTACATTCGGCAATTATTGTACCTCTACGTCAATCGGGGGAAGTAGTCGGACTGCTAAAGTTGTATTTTCAACATCCGCAACAATTAAGAGCTGTGGAAATTGCAATCGCACAAGGTTTGGGAAAATTGGTCTCGAACCAGTTGGATGTTGCGGCGGCAGAAAAAATGAAAACTCTTCTGCGCGAAACGGAACTGCGGAACCTGCAGGCACAAGCCCATCCGCACTTTCTCTTTAATACACTCAACCTTATTTCTGCATCGATCCGTGTGAATCCCGAATTGGCCCGACATCTCATCGTCCAATTGGGCCGTTTTATGCGGCTCAATTTAAAGGCAACCACGTCTCCGTTGATTCGCCTGGAAGAGGAAATGAAACATCTATATGCCTACATCGAAATCGTGAAAGTGCGATTTGCCGATCAGCTGACGATCGAATGCCAGGTTGACCAAGGGACCGAAACAGCCTTGATTCCGCCTTTCACCCTGCAACCTCTGGTGGAAAACAGCATTAAGCATGGACTCAAGCATGTCCCGATTGGGGGCAGGATCGAACTGAAAATCCATAAAAAGGAGGAACATGTCGAAGTTGAAATATGGGATAATGGAATTGGCATCCCCGAGGCGATTATTGACACATTGGGAAAAGAGCCAATTGAAAGCGGAGAAGGCAATGGAATTGGTCTTTATAACGTAAATCAGCGCTTAATCGGTTTATTGGGGATGAGGTCGGCCCTCCAAATCAAAAATGTGTCATCCGGAGGCTGCTCCATTTCATTTCGAATCCCGTATTCGTAACCCAAAGTTGGAGGTGATTATCATGAAGATTCGGGCCATGATTGCGGAAGACGAGCGGTTGGCACGGGAGGAATTGGCTTATCTGATCCAGGAGCGCGAAGATTTTATTCTTTGTCCCAGTGCGGAAAATGGCAGGCAGCTGTTGGAACTGTACCATCAATATCGCCCGGATGTGATTTTTTTGGACATTGAGATGCCACTAATGTCGGGTATGGAAGTGGCCCGGGAATTGGTTGCTCTTGCCAATAAAACCGGTGAAAGGACTCCGCTGTTCGTTTTTACCACCGCATATGACGAGTATGCGATTGAAGCTTTCGGGGTGGAAGCGGTTGATTACCTTTTAAAGCCTTATGATATTGAACGTTTAAATATGGCGATTACACGAGTTCTTAAACATTTCTTACTTGAACGGGACAAGTTGTCGAACGGACCCTCTGCGCAGATGTCCTTCCAGCCTCCGCGCAGCTCTAAACTGCTCATAGACGATGGTGAAAAAGTTGTTGTGCTAACTCCTGACGTTATCCAATACGCGATGCGAACAGAAAGGTTTATTGAAATCTATACACCAAAAGAAAAAATTCAAACAAGAATGACGTTACAGGAACTTGAAGAAAAGGTGAAGGGGTTTCCATTTTTTCGTCCGCATCGAAGCTATTTGGTAAATTTGGATTATATCAATGAGATTACCCCCTGGTTTAACGGAGCCTATAACATTATATTGAAGAACAAAGAAAAAACGAAAATTCCGGTCAGCCGCACTGCTGCCAAGACACTGTTTGCGATTCTGAAACAATAAACGAAGAATCAATCCTGACAAGATAAACATGGAATTCGACATTTCAGACAAAGAAAACAACATTTTACGACTTTCGTTACAAAAGTCCGAACTTTTGTTTTACACTGATTTTGAATTTAGAATATTCCAACGCACTGAAAGCGAAAGGGGATAAGGGAATGCTTTCAAACGTCAACTCAAGTGTAAGCGCTTCCGGCACTCACAAGAAGCAAGCGACCGTAACGACAGAATGGCACCGGGTCGCTCAGTCAGGAGTCTTTCAAGAACTGATCCGGCAAAAGAGATCCTTTATCGTTTCATCTACTATTTTCTTTATTGTATTTTACTTTACGCTTCCGGTTCTAACCGCTTTTACAACCGTACTCAATGGCAAGGCGATTGGCGCCGTCACCTGGGCATACGTGTATGCTTTTGCGCAGTTTGTTATGACTTGGGGCCTATGCCATCTCTACGTAAAGAAAGCCAAGCGGTTTGACGAACAGATTGAGAAATTAAAACAGGAAATAATGGAAAAAGGAGGAAAGGTTACATGAATACAACCGCATTTTCATTTTTCGTAGGCATTATTGCTCTTACTCTTTTGATCACCTATTTTGCAGCGAAAAAGAATAAATCTACCAGCGAGTTTTATGTAGCCGGCGGTAACATCACCGGTTGGCAAAATGGGCTTGCGATAGCGGGTGATTATATGTCCGCCGCTTCCTTCCTCGGAATCGCAGGGGCAATCGCATTAAACGGATTTTCAGGCTTCTTTTATTCGATTGGTTACCTGGTTGCCTATCTGGTCGTTCTGCTGATCGTCGCCGAACCGTTGCGGAATCTTGGAAAATACACCATGGCCGACATGATCGCAGCCCGCTTTAATACGAAGGCGATTCGTTCTGCGGCCGCGCTTAACACGCTGGCAATCAGTACGTTTTATATGATTGCTCAACTGGTTGGTGCCGGTGTAATTATCAAGCTGCTGCTTGGTTTTGATTATTCGACATCGGTAATCATCATCGGCATCTTAATGACAATCTACGTTGTGGCTGGCGGGATGCTGGCTACCACTTGGGTTCAGATTGTGAAAGCCGTTCTTCTCATGGGGGGAACCATCACCCTGTCATTAATGGTACTGGCTCACTTCAACTTCAGCCCTGTTGAATTGTTTAACCAAGTTGCTGCCAAAATAGGCGACAAAGCAGTCACCCCACCTGCACCTACCACCTTCAAAGCTGGATTGGACTCAATCTCTTTGAATCTTGCGTTGGTGCTTGGCACAGCAGGCTTGCCGCACATTCTGATTCGTTTCCTTTCCGTACCTGACGCCAGGACCGCTCGCAAATCAATCGTCATTGCCACTTGGGTCATCGGGCTGTTTTATCTGATGACGCCGATTCTCGGTTACGGAGCAGCCTATTTTGTCGGAACTGACGCAATCAAAAAAGCGAATGCGGCAGGGAACTTGGCTGCCCCGCAGCTGGCTGCCTATCTCGGAGGGGACATCTTCCTCGCATTTATCTCGGCTGTCGCCTTTGCCACAATCCTGGCAGTGGTGGCCGGACTGGTGATCTCGGCTGCAAGCGCATTTGCACACGATTTCTATTCCAATGTACTGCGGAAAGGACAAGCAACCGAAGCGGAGCAGATGAAGGCTGCCCGTTGGGCTTCTGTTGGCATCGCGGTCTTCTCGATCCTTCTGGCTTTGGGTGCAAGAGATTTTAACGTTTCCTATCTCGTCGCTCTGGCGTTTTGCGTGGCAGCCAGTGCCAACTTGCCGGTTATTGTGTTGACAATTTTCTGGAAAAGATTTAACACAACTGGAGCCGTTACCGCAATGTTGTCCGGTCTTATAAGCTCTGTCGGATTGATTTTACTCAGTCCGAACGTGATGTCACCTGCAGATGCAATTTTCCCTTTAAAAAGCCCAGCGATCATATCGATACCGCTTGGATTCATTGCCGCTTATCTCGGCACTGTTTTAAGCTCTACTGCTGCAAAAGCTGAGGAAGACAACCACACGAAAATCTTTGTTCAAGCGAATACCGGTATTAAGCAGTTAAGTTAATTCTCAGTACAACAACTGTCTGCAAGCAACCAAAAAGACCGACCCAAGCGGAATTCGTTCCGTAGCGGCCGGTCTTTTCTATGTATAGATCTCTTTATAACGCTCATAATTGTAGAGGACCCGTTGTACAAAATGACGGGTTTCTCCCACCGGGATTTGATTCAGATTCTCCAGTGTCCCATCCCAGGTTCCGTCCTTAAGCCAATTGTCAACCCGGCTCGGCCCGGAGTTGTAAGCTGCAATCGCAGCAATTCGGTTCCCGTTAAAGCGCCTTTCCAAATACGCTACATACCAGCTGCCCAATCGGATATTCACCTGCGGCTGAGCCAAATCCTGCGGACTGTTGTAGGCAAGCCCACTTTGATTCGCAATCCACTCCGCGGTGTCCGGCATGAGCTGCATTAATCCAATCGCTCCCGCCCGTGATACATTCGTTTCCTTAAACTTGCTCTCCACACGCACAATCGCTGCGACCAGCATCGGATCGACATTGAACGTATTGGCGCTTTGTTCAATTACTTCATAGTGATACAGCGGATACATCAACTTTAAAATCTGCCTGGACCCGAGAGTGGTTACCAGGATCACCAGCAGAACCCCGAAGAGCACATACCTTTTTTTCACGCCAGTTTCCTCAACTCCTCCCAAATCCGCTCAACTTGGACTCGTGTCTCCTCCAATGTGCCCCGATTGTCAATCAGATAATCGGCATACCGCCGCTTCTCCTCAATCGGCATTTGAGCACGAATCCTCTTGATCGCTTCCTCCTCCGTCATTGCATTCCGTTCCATCAGCCGCTTCAATTGAGTTTCTTCATCCACATAGACGAGGATCACCTTGTCCATTTGTTTATAGAGACCTGTCTCAATCAACAGCGGGACATCTTGGATCACCGGCCGCTTTGGATCCTTCTCCAAATGAAGGGCGATCTGCCGGCTGGATTCCTCCCTCACACGCGGGTGAACAATCCGGTTGAGCTTGTCTCGCTGCGACACATCCGAAAACACGATACTGCCGAGTTTGACTCGATCAATCGAGCGGTCAGGAAGTAAAATTCCCTCGCCAAAATGGGCAACCAGATCGCGCCAAGCTGGACGATCCGGTTCCACCACCAAGCGGGCAATCACATCTGCATCCACAATGGGGGCTCCCAATTGCCTAAACATGCTCGACACGGTGCTCTTCCCTGTGGCAATGCCACCAGTCAATCCTACGATCATCATTCGATCTCCTCAGGAAAACATCTTGGTCAATCCGATCAGGATTAAAATCAGGCCGGGCAAAAAAGCAATCCGGCGGACAAATGGTATTTCTGCATATTTATGTCCAACTTTTAATCCCATTCCTATAAAAAGCAAACTCATCAAAGAAATTGTAACTGCAGTGACGACAGCGGGATAACCGATCATCGAAGCCCCCACTCCCGCACCGAATGCATCCATCGACAACGCCACCCCCAACAGGAGAGCTTCGCCTGTACTGATAGATCCCGAGCGGTCCATATCGGCAACCGACGGCGTCTTTAAAATCTGGATCACAAGGCCCAGCTTTTTAAGTTCGACGTAAAAAACACGGGGCTCCCTCGATATTTCTCTTCCAAGCCCGTCTGTTCCCACGGGGGCTCTGTGCGAGTTTCTGTCTTCCTCATCCTCGTTCTTTCGCACAAGAAGGTGATAGATCGCCCAAGACCCGATTAAGATCAGAATACATGCTCCGGTTACCTTGGCTCCTGCCGGCGACATAAACTGAACAATGAATCCGCCAAGGCCCATGGAAACCAGGATGGCAGATGCACAAAGCAGGGTGACGACCAAAAGGGACCACCAGGGAAAACGGATCCCCCGCAGTCCGTAAGTGATGCCAACTCCAAACCCGTCAAGGCTGACTGCAAATGCAAGTATAAATAGCGATATCAATTCCATATCTTCTCCTCCCACACAGTTGCATATCGCAGTGTATGAGGAGAGGACACTCAAAGTGACTTAAACATTGGTTGACACTGAAGACAAAAATGGGTTCCCCGGCCTCCCACACGAATTTTCTCAATAGCAGTTCCGCAGTTTGGACAAGGAGCCTTGTCTTTTCCATAGACTTTCAGCCGATATTGGAACTCACCTGATTTGCCGAATCCATTGACGTAAGATTTTACCGAGGAACCGCCCAACTCCACAGATAACGACAGTACATCCACAATGGCTTTATGGAGTTTCTCGCATTGTTCCTTCGTTAAATTCTTTCCGAGACACTCCGGGTGAATACCTGCTTGGAACAGCGCTTCATCGGCGTAGATATTGCCGATCCCCGCGACAAGATCCTGGTCAAGCAGCAGCGCTTTAATTTTTCCGGTTCGCCTCTGCAAGCTCTTGCGCAAACCTTCGGGGGTAAATGCGGCTTCCAACGGCTCGGGGCCGATTTTTCGAAGCCCGCGAACCGCTGAAAAATCCCCTCTTGTCAGCAGGTCAAACGTGCCAAATTGACGTACATCCTTATACCGCAGCTCAGTGCCATCCGTAAATTGAAAGATCACATGTGTATGCTTCTCGATCGGATCTTCCTGCTGATAGACCCCGTAACGCCCTTCCATTCGCAAATGGGAGACCAGCGTATAAGGTCCTGTTTCGAGTAAAAGAAACTTTCCCCGCCGACCTACTCGCTCAATTATTTGTCCGCGGAGCATCTGCCGGAATTGCTCCGCATCATCCGGGGTCCGAATCATGCGCGGCAGGCTCACAATAACATCTCGGATTGTTTTTCCGACTACCAATGCTTCCAAACTTCGTCTGACTGTTTCAACCTCCGGCAATTCCGGCAAGTACTATCCCCCCATTACCCACTCGTCGCAGGCACCTCTACTTCGCGTCATACCAGGTGGCACCGAACGAAACATCCGCTTTCAGCGGCACGTCCAGTTCGATCGCGTTTTCCATGATTTCAGGCACCAAAGTTTTCATTGTATCCAATTCCTCTTCCGGCACTTCAAACACCAATTCGTCATGCACCTGAAGCAGCATGCGGCTCTTCAGTCCACGTTTCTTCAGTTCATCTGCAATTTGATTCATCGCCAGTTTGATAATATCGGCGGCTGAACCTTGAACCCTTGTATTTTGGGCCGCCCGTTCCGCAAAACTTCGGATGTTATAGTTCGAAGCATGGAGATCCGGCAAATAGCGGCGGCGATTTAACAAGGTTGTGACAAACCCGTCCTTTCGCGCCTGTACAACTACTTCATCCATGTATTTCTTTACACCCGGGAATTTTGCAAAATAATTCTCGATAAACTCGGCCGCCTGCTTCCGGGGGATGTTCAGATTCTGGGAAAGTCCGTAATCGGAGATCCCGTAGACAATCCCGAAATTCACCGCTTTGGCGGCACGACGCATATCGGACGTTACTTGCTCTAACGGCACTTCAAATACATCACTTGCGGTGCGGGTGTGAATGTCCATATCCTTTACAAACGCATCGATCAGGGTCTCATCTCCCGAAATATGGGCGAGGATTCTCAATTCAATCTGGGAATAATCAGCAGCAAGAATCTTCCAACCCGTTTCACTTGGAACGAATACCTGCCGCAATCGGCGTCCCTCTTCCATCCGAATCGGGATATTTTGCAGATTTGGTTCGGTGGATGACAGTCTCCCTGTAGCAGTGGTCGCCTGGTTAAAGCTGGTATGGACTTTCCCTGTTTCTGCGCGTACAACTTTGAGCAGACCTTCTACATACGTCGATTGCAGCTTTCCAAGTTGACGGAAGTGGAGGATCTTCTGAACAATCTCCGAGTAGGGGGCCAATTTTTCCAGTACATCGGCCGAAGTGGAATAGCCGGTCTTTGTCTTCTTCTGCGTCGGCAGCCCCAACTTGTCAAACAGGATTTCACCCATCTGTTTCGGTGAATTGATATTGAATTCCGTACCCGCCAACTCATAGATTTCTTTGGTCAGCCGATCAATGTTCTTCTCCAGTTCGGCCCCAATCTCCCGCAGTCGGTCAGTATCAACCTTGATCCCCTGGTATTCCATATCCGCCAACACATAAGCGAGCGGCAGCTCGAGATCCTGATATAAAGAATACACTTCCTGTTTACGCAGCTCGGCATCCAGTTTTGATTGGAGATTTGACAGGGCAGCCGCCACTTTTCCGTAAAAATCGGCTCGTTCCTCAAGCGTAGGTCCGGCAGTTTTCTTGTCAGCTTTCGGCAGAACGGGAATCGACCAGTCTAACTCCCGGGAAATGATATCCTCAAGTTTCGGTGTGCCATCCTGCGGATTCAATAAGTAGCTTCCCAGCAGGACATCAAATGTGTTGCGGTCCAGATCGATTTTCCGACCACGCAGCATATACACCGCTGCCTTAACATCAAAAAATACCTTATGCTTGTCCCCATTCTCAAAAAAGGACTTGAAATCATCCGGTAGTTCCCCGCCATCCAATGGCAAATACCAAGCACGGTCCGGTGCTCCCAACGCAATTCCATTGAGCTCCGCCTGGTGATAGGTTCCGGCGAAATCGATGTGGATCCCCGCGTCCTCCGGAAGCTCGGCCAAAACGTTCGAAAGCTGATCCACAGCAACAATTTCGACCGGCAATTCCACCGTGGGACGGTTTTCCACCGCCGGGGCTTCCCCTTCCTCTGCAGCCAATTTGTTGACCAGGGATTTAAACTCGTATTGTTTAAAAGTTTCCATGACCCGGGATGTGTCGTAGCCCTTATAGGCAAGCTGATCGATCGAGAGATCCATTGGGACTTCCGTAAAAATGGTGGCCAATTTTTTGGACAAGAGAGCACTCTCACGGTGTTCCACCAATTTCTCCTGCAGCTTCTTGCCGGATACCTTGTCCGCATTGTCAAGAACCGCTTCCACCGAGGAAAACTCGTGAAGCAGTTTCAGTGCCGTCTTCTCCCCGACACCCGGAATCCCGGGGATATTATCGGACGTGTCGCCCATAAGGCCTTTTAAGTCGATAATCTGCTGCGGAGTAAGTCCGTACCGTTCACTTACTTTCGCGATGTCGTAGCGTTCCGTTTCCGTAATCCCCTTACGGGTCAGGATCGCTTGCACACGCTCGGACACTAATTGAAGCAAGTCCTTATCCCCTGATACGACAAGCGTTTCATAGCCGTTCTCTTCCGCTTGCCGCGCCAAAGTACCGATAATGTCATCCGCTTCATATCCTTCTTTTTCAACATACGCGATCCCGAAAGCATCCAAAACGTCCCGTACAATCGGAAACTGTTCCGATAATTCCCCCGGGGTCTTGTCCCGTGTGCCTTTATATTCCGTAAACATTTCGGTGCGAAACGTGGTTTTCCCCTTATCAAACGCCACTGCAACATGTGTCGGCTGTTCATCCTGCAAGAGCCTGAGAAGCATCATCGTAAAGCCGAATGCCGCATTTGTGTGTCTGCCGCTTGCGGTCGATAACAACGGCAGGGCAAAAAACGCCCTGTATGTGATACTGTTCCCGTCAATCAGGATCAGTTTTTTCTTATCGCTCAATCCTCTCCACCCCGATCAAAGGAAAATTTGCGCCTGGATTCAGGCGCACCTGCCGAAACTTTTCTTAAACTATTGTAACATAAGAATCAGCTTTAATTGAAAACGGGTAACCATTTTCCATTCTGCCGCGTCTATCTAATGAGGTGATTTATTGTGAAAATGCTCTTGAGCTCGATTCTGTTAATTGTGGCTGTGACAGGATGTTCGAACACTCAGCATGTCAATTTAAATGAAAACAAACAGAAAGCAACTGTGAAAGAAGCTGAAAACAAGTGGCAAGTGAGTTCAACATTTGATTTACCAGCAAAGGATGTGGAGGGTAAAGACATTTTGATCAAACTTCGTGGCGAAAAAGGCCGTTAGGTAGATTACAGATAAATTCAAGACGATTTCCATCAGGATCATCAAAGTATACGGAAGCATTTTGCTGATGAGGTCTAACATAAGGTTCTATGGGGGCGAGACTTCCATGTTGACTTACGGAAATTCCACGTTCAGCAAGCCAATCTTCAGCGTTCTTTATATCATTAAACTCTACTTCAAATGCGACGTGACGTCCATTCGGAGGAAAACTTGTTGGTTCCCGATCTTTGGACATTTGAGTCTTCCATAACCCAATCCAGCTTTTCTGTGGAATGATCCAAAAAAAAGCTGTGTCTTCATCTTGAAAAGCAAGCTGTAACCCTATTCAATGGATCGATCCAAGTCGCCAACTGGTAAATGAACTTCGTACAACCCTTTTATCATAGTAGGTTACACCACCTTTTCGCATCAAATTATAGAATCATAAAAGATGATGACGAGATCCCTTCTTAGATAAGAAATTCCCCTATGTAGACATTCGATAGGGGTTTTATTTAACCTTGTCTACATAGAGGGTGCTAGTTATTAATCACAGTGTTTTTGCCCAGACTCCAGCAGAAACTCAGGAAGACACTGAGTCACTAACTACTTAAGACTTTATCCCTATCAGTTTGTCCCTTACTGTTTCATTTTGGGATCTAACGCATCCCGCAAACCGTCTCCAAACATGTTAAACCCTAGGACTGTGAGCATGATTGCGATTCCCGGGAAAATCATGGTCCACGGTGCCGTGGTTAAATAAGGACGGGCATCAGACAACATTTTGCCCCATTCAGGCTGCGGAGCTTGTGCACCAAGCCCCAAGAAGCTCAACGCGGCGGCCTCGATAATCGCTGTCGCAATTCCCAAAGTTCCTTGTACGATAATAGGTGCCATACAATTCGGCAGAACATGTTGAAACAAAATTCTTGAATTGGACATCCCGATCACACGTGCAGCGGTAATATACTCTTCTTCCTTGACACTTAGGACTCGGGAACGAACAAGCCGTCCATATGTGGGAACGTTGATGATTGCGATGGCTAGAAGAGCGTTAGACAAACTCGGACCTAGTACCGCCACAATTGCAATTGCAAGGAGGATACTTGGAAAAGCCAACATGATATCAAATAGCCTGGAGATCAGCGTGTCCGCCCATTTTCCATAATACCCGGAGATCAAACCAAGAGCGGTTCCCACAACGATCGAACCGGCAACAGACACGAAACCGACCCACAACGAAATGCGAGCGCCGTGCAGGATACGGCTGAAGATGTCACGTCCCAAATCGTCGGTTCCCAGCCAATGTTTTTCACTTGGAGGCTGCAAGCCGTTGGTTGGGTTATACACAGGGTTGGCCGGATCATAAGGTTCAGGAGCTATGAGCGGGGCGAATATCCCCACCAGGATAAAGAACAAAATCATGCCTAAGCCGATGAGGGCGGATTTTTGTTTCCGAAGGCGTTTCCACGCTTCATACCACGGGGATGTGCCTTTGTATCCGATACGGAGGGTTCCGTTATTGGTCTGTAGTGTTGGATTCATCTGTCTACCCCCACCCTTATTTGTATTGGATACGAGGATCCAACCATGCATACAGCAAATCGACCAGCAGATTGATCAGCACGAATATTGCCGACACTACCAAAATTCCTGATTGAATCACCGGATAATCCCGGAATGCGATCGCATCGTAGATATATCTTCCGATTCCCGGCCAACCGAAAATCGTCTCCGTGAGAATGGCTCCGCCAAGCAAATGCCCGATCTGCAATCCAATCACTGTCATTACAGGCGCGAATGCATTTTTCAGTGCATGTTTATAGATCACCCAGAATTCGGATAATCCTTTTGCGCGGGCAGTTCGAACATAATCGGATTTCATCACTTCCAGCATGCTCGAACGAGTCATCCTGGCAATAATCGCCATCGGGATTGTGCCAAGTGCGATACCCGGCAAAATCAAGTGCTTCAGAACATCCCAGAAACCAGTCCAGTTGCCTTGTAGAATTGTATCCAACAGATAAAGACCGGTAATCGCTTCAATCGGCTCCCGCGGATTCACCCGTCCCGTGGATGGCAGCCAACCCAATTTTTCCGCAAACATCCATTGTTCCATCAAACCTAACCAGAAAATCGGCATCGATACCCCAATCAACGCGATCAGCATTGCAATATAGTCAAACCAGGAAGCTTTCTTCCATGCGGCAATAATTCCTGCGTTAACACCAACCACAACCGCAATGAGAATACTTACAAGCGTCAGCTCAATTGTTGCAGTCAGATAAGGCCCCAATTCTTCCAAAATTGGTACTTTCGAACGAAGTGACCATCCCAAATCTCCGGACAATACACTTTGCAAATAACTGAAATACTGGGTGATAAGAGGCTTGTCCAACCCGAGCTGCAATCGTAACTCCTGCAAAGCTTCAGGTGTTGCCCGTTCCCCCAAAATAACCAGCGCTGGGTCGCCGGGAATTGCACGAATAATTGAAAAAACAATAATCGACATTCCGAGGAGTACAGGAATGAGTTGCAATAAGCGACGCGCAGCATACGATAGCATTTCTTAACCACCTCAATAACCCAAGAGCTCGTAGGTATAATACTGGGGCATGGATGAGACACATGCCCCTTGTTATGGATCTAAGATTTACTTTTCAATCGATACATCAACAAGACTTTCCGATCCTTTCGGATGCGGCTGATACCCTTTTACTGCTTTAGAAGCCGCAAGCGGCGGGGTCGTATGAACAAGCGGTACCATTGGTGCATCCTCATGAATGAACTTCTGAGCATCTTCATAGAGTTTTGCACGAACCGCCTGATCGGACGTGGTTTGTGCTTTGACCAGCAGGTCATGGACTTTGTCGCTCTTGTACAACGAGATGTTTTGTGCAGCCGGAGGATTTGCATTGTTCTTGTCTAACAGAACATACAGGAAGTTGTCGGGATCCCCATTATCCCCAGTCCACCCGAGCAGAGCCATCGGATGTTCCCCGTTCTTCGTCTTCTTCAGGTAAGTTGCCCACTCGAAGGAAACGATCTTGGTCTTAATTCCAATCTTCGCCAGATCCGCTTGAATTGCCTCTGCAATCTTTTGCGGTTGCGGCATGTAGGGACGAGCAACAGGCATTGCCCAGAACTCTGTCTCAAATCCGTTCGGGAATCCGGCTTCAGCAAGCAGTTGCTTCGCTTTTTCCGGATTGTACTCATAGTCTTTAATGTCTTTGTTATAGCCCCAGAGCGACGGCGGCAACGGGTTTTTAGCAGGTTCAGCCAGACCGGCAAAGAACGCGTCGATCAATCCTTTTTTATTTACGGCCATGCTGACCGCTTGACGAACTTTCGGATTGTCAAACGGCTTTTTCGTGTTATTCAGTGACAGATAACCCACGTTCATCGAAGGACGAAGCAGAATTTGCAGCCTGCTGTCCCCTTTTACTTGGTTCACATCAGATGGGTTCAATCCATCCATGATGTCGATTTCACCGGCTTTAAGTGCAGTCAGGCGGGCTGTATTGTCGGGAATGACTTTGAATATAGCTTTATCCAGTTTTGGAAGTCCCTGCTGCCAGTACTTGTCATTCTTCTCCACGGTAATCGAATCGTTCCGTTTCCACTCTTTAAACTTGAACGGACCGGTTCCAACCGGGTTTTCTCCGATTTTATCACCGTGCTTTTTCAGAGCCTCCGGGCTGATAATGGCAAACGTCGACATCCCAAGGTTCGCGAGGAACGGAGCTTGCGGCTCTTTTAACTTAAACTGAACCGTATGGCTGTCAACTTTCTTAATTTCTTGAATTACACTGCCTTCTTCACCCTTAAATCCGCCGAACATGTCGTGGAAGTAAGAGAAATCTCCTTTATGCTGCGGGTGATTTTTGTCCCACATCCGCTCGAAGTTATAGACAACCGCATCTGCATTAAAGTCCGTACCGTCATGGAACTTCACGTCTTTACGCAGTTCGAATGTCCAGGTCTTGCCGTCTTCGGAAGTTGACCACTTGGTGGCAAGTGAAGGAACAATCTTTGTATTTTCTTTTTCGTAATCGACGAGACCATCATAAATGTTCTCAGTTACACGGAAGGATTCACCATCCGTTACGTTGTGCGGATCGAGAGAGACACTGTCACCTCCGCGACCGTAAATCAATGTGCCGGAAGAAGGCTTCTTGGCAGTATTAGATTCGGAAGCCGGTTTGCTGCTGCAGCCTGCCAATACCAGCGATCCAGCCAGTGCTGCAACTCCAAGCATTTTTATTGCTTTTTTCATTTTTATACCCATTCCTTTCGCTTCGCTCAAGGCACAAAACGGAATGAAATCCGTTAACCTTGAG
>NZ_JBHSHC010000151.1:0-2851 GCF_042652925.1 Effusibacillus consociatus | reverse complement strand
GAAAAAAACGAGCAGCGGTTGCAACAGGCCGTAAAATTTTAACGATCGCGTACCATGTGCTTAAGGATAAAGAGCCTTACAAAGAACTGGGTCCCAACTATTACGATGAACGGATCAAGACGAGAGTCATCAACCAAGCAATTAAACGACTGGAATCACTCGGGTGTAAAGTTACCATTGAATCAGTAGCATAGTGACTTTCACATAAAACGAATTTGAATTGCTCTAGCAACTCAGTGACGTTTTTAAAAAATAGCTTCACTGGGTTTAGTTTCCTATTGCCTTTAGAGGTACTCCCTGCCTCGGATATTTTCAGGGTAGAAAGGCAGGATAAGCGTATCCCACCTTACTTTGTCCCTGTCGTTGTTTATGAGTTGTTATCTTCTGTTTCTTCTCCTCTTTGAAACGATGTAACCACGTGGTCACGAAGTACGGGCCGGAAATAAATATAGCATTCTTCTACTATCACGGAATATAAACAAAATAATGGAAATATCGCGGGTCTATTTTGCTGAAAATTCATGGAATAGGAGGACAGAGGGGTAGGCGGTAAGTATTGAATCGGCAACTTACCAGCGAATTGGACGTACAATTTCAGAAAACTTCAGTGCCATGCGTTGGTGAAAAAAAACGTCCCTACACGAATGTAGGAACGCGCTAGTCATAGATTGACCTTTACTAATCGAATCCTTGTGGGCTTACTCTTTTTACTTATGTATTATGTTTATGAGTTTCCAAGATTCTCCCGTCAATAATCCCCTGACATCCCGTACAAATATAGTTACCGGTAGATGATTTTTCAATTTTGTAGTTAGAAAACCATTCTGGATATTGTTCTATATGAGTCAAAACAAATTCTGTTCTTAGTTTCAAACCTTCCTCAAAAGGAATCTGTTGAAAAAAAGATAAGCCTTTATAGTCCCTTAGCCATATTTCATATTTGTGCATTAACTCAGTATAGGAACCATTCCCCGACTGACTATGTCTTTGACCAATAGGAGGCACTTCAAAACCTATCCCTAAAGCATGCTTCCAGCCAAGATTATTATTCATATAAGGGACTTCCTTCCGATGAATTTATGATTACTTCAGTCGGTTTTTTTACAACAAGACATCCTGCTATCATATCATGTAAAGCCTGCTTTTTCTCCGTGAAACCTGCCATAAAGAAACCGATGAAAAATATCATGTAAGACAAAAGTTTACTGAAGTGTCTACCTGTTGCACGTAAAAAGGAAATTCGATTTCCATGAATGTCTGTTACTTTGATACCAACTAACTTTTTCCCCAGTGTTCCTTGTATTGACGAGCTTTCCATGAGTGCAACATATAACCAGGTTCCCGCTATAACTATGAGTTGTAAAATAGCATCCGCAGGCCCTTCTTGTGGTTCAAGAAAACCAAAAATAAGACCCAAAATAAAAGCTATAGGAGCCAGAATAATAGAATCCAAAAGCATAGCCCCAACCCGTACCCAAAAACCTGCATATTTATTTTTGGGGGTAGTAATAGATTGGGTGAGTTTTTGCATTGGAGTTCCACATGATTGACAAAAGTTCGCATCATCTGCATTTTTCGTACCACACTTTTGACAAAACATATATCCGCCTTCTTTCATCCAGTACTTAATCTTTAATCAAAGAACCAAGAATATAATTAAAAACCGTAAGAGCAAGCTGTGACGCGCATGCGATATTAAAGACGGTTCCGAATATACCAAATTGAACGGCTGAATCATAGAACCAATAAATCTGAGCAAGACCGGGCAATACGAAGGTTAAAATTGCCCCAAGAAAACCTGCGTCCGAATATGCAATAAAAACAGTCCAAATATGGAGTAAGGTACCTGAAATAATAGCAAGAACGAAAAATAAACTAGTTAACCACTTCATGATTTCACCTAACCTTGAAATAATTTAACCAACATAACAACCGCCGTAAACGTCCCTACGACAATTAAGAATGGCTTCCAATGAAAATAAATTCGCATAGTAGTCCCCCCATATGTAAAATTGGGAAACCAAACGGCTCCCGTGTTATTCGCAAGCATCTCGTCATGGTCTCGGTCCAAACGATGGTCACCATATCCTGCTTTAATAGATGCTTTCATGAATTTTGTGGCTTCTCGGGAAGAAGAAAAATCGGAGCAATCGCGGTCAACATTCATATGAGAATAATGGTCGTGACCGCCAGAGCACCCTGAAACCACTAATGTTAAACCAAAAAGAAATATACACTTTTTCATTTAACTCCCTCAACCATTTTATGCCTTGCAAATGTATTAGAGTCTGTTTAAAAACTACGTACTGAATTAAAATTCTGAACAAAATCTCACCAAGCGGAATTCCTTTTATGGAAATGAAAGGGATTGGGATGACCCGGCTCTCTTTTCGTATTGACAGCTTTTGATGTATGGCCGTTTTTAGGCAGACTAATCCCGTAGAGCCTTCCTACACTTTTTAGATCAGGCCTCATGTATTCAAATTACGATGCCAACGGCAGAGTGAATTGTTCTACTTGGATATCGCGTAGTTTGTGAATTTGTTCCACATGATTCGAAGGAAGAACGGTATCCCGCACATGCTGGATCATTCTTTGAATCAATCGGAACATGTCCCTCATGATGAGGAAGGATTGCACTCTTGCTGTTTTGCGAACTGGTAGCTTCTTGTGTCGCATGACCGAATCCAGTTGGTTCGATTCTTGTGCAAAAGCAAGCTCTACCTGCTTACGGTAGAGGAGCATCCGCTCCTGCAATTCACTGCCTTGTGGTATCGGACCGTACAAAAAAGGGTTGTCCGCAAAGGAAAAGCCGAATTGTTTGTCGCAGCGACCTTGCATGGGGCAGGAA
>NZ_JBHSHC010000150.1:0-5423 GCF_042652925.1 Effusibacillus consociatus | reverse complement strand
GCAAAGCCAGAAGAGTCTAGGTCCAATACGAACTGATCCCGAGGTTCGATCGCGTACACGCGACCTTGCAGTACTTCATTCACTTTTTCCAGTGACTTGGCGGTAGCGATTGTCGCCTTTTCATTGAATCGGGATATCGTCGGTTGCGAAGCCAGGCGTTCCTTCCCCAGCATCGCGGTGAGAAGTGGTTCGTAGCATAAATCATCGGCATGATCGTCAGTATGATAGCCGACCACATGCTGATAGATTTTCTGGACTACGACATCGTCGTTGGGATGATCCCGATGGTGAACAGGATCGTCGACGACAAGGAATTGCTTCACGGCTTCGGAGAGACCGATTTTATGATCGAATTCTTTGTACAGAAGAAGACCAGCGTCTGAAGTCAAATCGCCACCTTTAAAATTAACTTTCATTCGGGGGTTGAAGTTCAAGCGTAACTCTTGTACACTTGCCATTGAAGAGCCTCCTTGGGATCGTGTTTGGTTTGGACGCCATTAACACTACCAAAGATTAGGCTCTTTTTCCATATGAATTACGCACTTTTTAAGTGAACGTCCATATCCCCGTTTTTCCTTGATCTAATTGGATTCATGATTTGTTCAAAGTCGTTCCGTGAATATTTCAGGTGAAATATTTCTTGATTCCTTCCGGCTCCGGGGTTGGGTTTGGAGGTAGAGGCGGCAGCAGCGAAGTGATGGATTGGATACGTGCAAACAGCACAGAGGTTCCGAAGGAAGAGTGGCAATCGAACTCTTCTCAAGGCGATCAAGGCGGCCCTATGGATAGGGGCGGTGCGAATACATTATACGAAATCAAGGGATAAGTCAGGAGGGCAGGAGATAAATGAATCGATTCGATTAGCGATTGCCGCGGGCATGGATTATGCTCGCGGGGGACGCCGTTGTCATTATCGACGCCGATTTGCAAGATCCGCCCGAGCTAATCCCGCGAATGATTGAGAAATGGCAAGAAGGATATGAATTCGCCTATGCGAAGCGTGCGAAACGCGAAGGGGAGACATTGTTTAAAAAATGGACCGCTTCTTTATTCTATCGCACTCTTCGTTCATGGACAGAAGTGGACATTCCATTGGATACCGGTGACTTCCGCCTGATAGACCGAAAAGTCTGCGATGCCATGCAAAACATTCGAGAAAAGAATCGCTTTGTCCATGGTCTGGTCAGCTGGGTAGGCTTTCGTCAAACAACTATCGAGTACGTTCGGGAGGAACGCTTTGCAGGAGAAACGAAGTACCCGCTGAAGAAGATGCTTCCCTTCTCGATGGATGGAATTACATCTTTCTGCTATAAACCGTTGAAATTGGCCACGCATCGGGGGTTTTGGGGCTTTCATTGATTACTGAACATGCACTCCCTGCAATTGTTGTGCATGTTCTATCGGCTACTGCATTGGGGTTTGGCCAATCGGCTTTAACAGCACTCGTTTCAGAATTGGACCCGAATGCCCGTGGTGCGGTGCTTGCACTGAATAGTTCTGCTATGTACGCCGGAATGGTCAGTGCAACAGCGATCTCAGCGGCTCTTCTTCAATTTGGTAGCTTTTTGTCTATTGGGATAATGTGTGCGGTGGCTGCTCTTGCAGTTTTACCGATCACAAGTTATCTTGTGAAAGAGCATGAAGCTAACCGATCCTCGATGGCTGCGGAGAGGATTTGATTGAGACATAAAGAGGAAACATCATCCACGGTGCTCCTCTTTGAGGGTACCGAAGTACAAGGAAAAATATCAAGAGTATTGTCGCGGGGAGAGGTGATTGTGGAAGATGGAAAAATTATAGGCAAAAACGGACGGGGCATTTTTTGCGTCGTAATCGTTTTTTAATTGGTTCATTGTAATACAGGTATATCAAAGTTTTGCTCGTGTACCGTCCGGCTTTGGATACGAGCCATCCCTTAGGATTGATTTTCATAGAATAATCAAAACCGTCTGTGCTTTCATATAATAATGCAAAACGTTTGTAAAGGAAGTGAGGCCATGAGGAGATATCAGTGGATCAAGTGGCGTAAATTCCTCCTCTGGCTCTTAGCCCTCGTCTTGACCGGCGTGCTGTTGTGGGAAGGAGGGCCGACATCCTGGGAGATCGCGTTGGGTATTGTCGGCATTGTGCTGCAGTTGCTCTTCGCCGTACTGTTCATAATCATCCAGTTCGCAGCCCTCTTCTGGTTCCTGTCCCGGGGACGCACGTACTGGATTCTGCCTGGTGAGACCGGCGCCACCTGGGACGATTACCGGGGTAACCCCGAGATCGTTGAGAATGCCGAGCGTATCGTCACCCTGCTCAAGGGCGTCAAGGAGTTTAAGGAGATGGGTGGTGAAGCGATCCGGGGATTGCTGCTCTGTGGGCCCCCCGGTACCGGCAAGTCCTACCTGGCTCAGGTCATCGCCAACGAAGCACAGGTGCCCTTTGCTTACGCCTCGGCTCCCAGCTTTCAAAACATGTTTTTCGGTGTCGGCAACCTGAAGGTGATGCGCCTCTACAAGAAGGCCCGGAAGCTGGCGAATATGTACGGTGCCTGCATCATCTTCATCGATGAGATCGACGCCATCGGCATGAATCGGCAGGTGGGCGGTGGAGGAGGGCTGTTCGGCATGGGCGGCGCTGGCCTGCTCAACGAGTTGCTTTTGCAGATGGACCCGCCGAACATCGACAACTCGTGGTTTGCCAAGCTGCTTCGCTCGCTCGGGCTGCGGCGCAAGAAAGCAGAGCGGCCGGCGGTGCTGACAGTCGCAGCGACCAACTTGCCCGACGTACTCGACCCCGCGCTGCTCCGGCCCGGCCGCTTCGATCGGCAGCTCTGGGTCGATGCCCCCGACTATGATGGACGGGTGGACGTCTTCCTCTACTACCTCCAGAAGGTGAAGCGGGACTCTACTCTTACTCCAGAGCGGGCGGCGCTCGACACGGTCGGCTACAGCCCGGCCCAGATCAAACACATCGTAAACGAGTCGGTCGTAATCGCCCACCAACGGGGGGCCCAGGTTGCCAGTTACGAGGACTTCCGGGCCGCCATGGAGACATATGAGTGGGGCCTCAAACAGCCGCTTCGCTCCATGAGCGAGGACGAGAAGCGGAACGTCGCCTACCATGAGGCTGGCCATGCGGTGGCCCAGTACTTGCTGAAGCCCCACGAACGGGTCTGGAAGGTGACGATCATCCGCCGGGGCGGCGCGCTCGGTCTCGCTGCCACCAAGCCAACGCATGAGCGGTATAACCGAAGCGACAGCGAGATCTTGGCGGAGATCCAAGTCTGTCTGGCAGCCCGGGCGGTGGAAGAGGAGTTCCTGGGGAAGAAATTAAACGGTGTTACCTCCGACCTGCAGCAGGCTACAGAGATGGCCGGCGCCTACCTTGGTATGGTCGGTATGGGCGACGAGCTGTTCAGTTGGCTTGCGTTAGGCTCTCGGTCCGATGCACTCAAGGCGCTCCGGCCAAAGATCAACGAGCTGCTGAAGGACCAGATGCTCCAAGCGAAAAAGCTGGTACGGGAACACGCCGACTTCGTCCACGCCATTGCGGAGGAGCTGCTGAAGCGGGGCGATCTGACCGGCGAGGAGATTGAGCAGATCTATGTGCGGCTGTATGGCCATAGGCGACCAGAGCCGGCTGACGTAAAACCTCGGGCGTTTGTCGATTCGGGTGTTCAGGTGGCTCCGGCGCAGCTACTGGATGAGTCCGCCAATGATACGAAGGATTCCGACTAAACAGGGGAGTTCGCTGGTCAGGGACGTCACGGTCTGTGCTCATGGGGACATTAAGCAGTTCGGGCCGAATTTGGAATGTTTGTTTCACTAACGGGAATCAAGACCCAAATAAAACACGAAGCAGGCTGCTCACTTCGGCAGCCTGTTGTGCTAACAGACAGATTACAGGTTGGTGAAATAACCGTATACGAAATTACAAATTTGAATTTTACTTTAACCCCACCTGGCAAAAGTCCAATACACCTTGTACTCCTCCGGCATAGTATGTAGTAAGGTGGTGATGATAAATGTTTACACTTACAGGCTGGATGATCTACACAATGTGGGCCATATTTGGACTCATGTTCATTGATTTTCTTATCGCCCTTTTCCGATCATTGAAGGAAGGCTCTTTCGATCCAACGTTTGTATTAGGTTATTTGAAAGATGTCCTATACTATGTCCTCCCGTTGATAATTGTTGTATACCTGATTCCAATTGATCCTACGGGGTGGATTCTTGTGATCGGATATTTCGTTTTCGGTATCGCTGTAATTCTCAAGTATTTATTGGACATTAAAAGAAAATTCCAATAAATAGTTTGTGGCCTTCCTTAACCGGGATCTTTAGTTGAACTGAAAACACGCCAGCCAAGGGAACCTTTTCCCTTGGTTTCTTATATTCCATACGATAATCCGATAAGCGTAATTTCATTGTTTTTGTGCTAACGGTATCATTAGTGAAGTAATTTCCATTTTGCAGATCCGATGATTCTTCTTATAGGAACAAACCTGGGGTGTCTCCGCATGTTTTGTGTTATGATTTGTGTTATGAAAGGATTATTTTGTCATACGGATAAATTTAAAAAGTGTATTTCATTAAATAGCTAATGCTAATTCTAAAGACAAAATTCAGTACAAACTAATTGGGAACAAAAAAGAAGGTGATGTGGGACCGAAGGCTGATCCGTTTTTTAGTTGAGTTTGTGTAAAATTTTTACAATTAAATTGTGACTTATTCAGAAAGCACTGATGGTGGTGATTTAGGATTACCACGCTATATTTTCGAGGCAATTTCTTTAACGCTGGAAATACAGAGATTTTTACTGAGTCTAACAAACCGACAGGGGTGTTAAATTTAAATAGTGCGTTTGGATCTTCAATTGACGTACATGATGCTAGTGGTGAGCTAGTTTGCAGCGGTAAATTTCGCTTTTTCTCTAAATAAATGGGAAGTGGTTTCTCCGAACCGTGGGAGTCTAGGACTTCTCCAGCAACGATTCTGGCACATTGGTCGCTGATTTTGAAAACCCGGGTTCGACAGTATAGGCCTAAAAGCAGGCACCCCAAGGGGTGCTGTGGATAACTGAAATCCTTATGTGGTGCGGTTTTTCAGACTTTTCCACAGGCACTAAAGCGCTAAAAAATCTGAAAATCTGTAGGCACTAAATTTATGTGGATAAGTACGATTTTCTGTTGTCTTTTACGTAGTATACATTGTATCATGTAGTTATGTACATACGACAAATTTCCCGCAAGAATAAAAATGGAACGACCACCCGTTACGTTCAGCTCGCACACAATGAGCGCAACCCCGTTACCGGTACGCCACAAGCGAAGGTGCTCTATCATTTTGGCCGCGCCGATGACTTAGACACCGAAGGCTTGAAGCGTTTGGCTGCCAGCATTCATCGTTTTATCGGCGAACCGCTTCCTTCCG